>CAYNTS010000006.1:0-54062 GCA_964400495.1 uncultured bacterium
TTGACAAGCTCATAAAATTATTATTGATTATTATTGTTAAAAATTATCCCAAAAAATACACTAAAAATAATTTGATTATAGATTTTTAATACTGGATGCTAGAAATTTCTATGATGCCTGCTAACCACCTTGTAAAATTTCCTGGGCGTGGTTATTGAATGTTGTTTGTTTTTACTATTCAAACTTCACTCTTAAAACTTGGATATTCAAGCTCAATTTTAACCACAAACACTTTGAAGCTATTTAAAAATTCGTCTGGTAGTTTTACCAAATCCTTTTCAGTTATTATAATTGACGTACTGCCCGATGCTTTTATCTCATTTTCTAATGAATTTAGTATTTTGTGGGAATATTTTTGATGATCATTAAATGCTTTGAACCCAGTAAACTCAATTTGGTTGTATTCTAGAGTAGATTTAAAAGAGGTGGGGTCACCAATTCCACAAAATGCAAACACTGGTTCAGTTGGATTTCCTAAAGTAAATGAATCACCGTTTATTTGACTAATTTCTGTTTTGGTTTTTGTGTGAAAAATTGGAACATCTGTTATCTCTTTAATTAATTTTTCTATTACTTGCATTTGGGTTGGATTGCCTTTTGTGAAAGCAATTGCAGTAGCTCTGCTTAGTCCCTTAATTGATTCTCTCAAATTTCCTGCAGGGAAAATATATTTCAAATCATTGGGTTTGCTTGCATTAATAAGTACAATATCTGAATCTCGCTTAATTTGTCGGTGTTGAAATGCATCATCTAAAATAACTACATCAGGAGAAAATTGTTGAATTGCTTTTTCAACACCCAATCTGCGTTTTTCACATACAATAATTGGTGCTTTTTTCAAACTATGTGCCATCATTACGGGCTCATCTCCACCCATTTTTGGTGAAACTAGCACTAAATTTCCATCATGGACTATTTGTAATCCTTTACTTTTTCTTCCATATCCACGACTTATAATTACTGGTTGTTTCCCTTGCTGAAGATAATGCTTTGCTATGGCTATTACCATGGGGGTTTTCCCTGTTCCTCCTGTGGTTATATTTCCAACTGAAACAATAGGAATATCAAATGAATATTGCTTAAAAATTCCAAAATCAAAACATAGATTACGAACCCACATAATAAAACAGTACACCAACGAAATTGGGAACAAAAGTAACCTCATATCACAAGATTATCTGTTTGTTCTTGGTGAGAATTCATAAAATCGGACAGAATCTTAATATCGTCCTCAGTTTCGTTTACTATCTTTGGGAATTCAAAGGATGGAGAAATATTAATTACAATTTTGCTAAATGGTTTTGGTAAACGGAATTTGTCCCAAGAACCAAGTTCAAAGTACCTACTTGCTGTACCTGAAAATGCAATAATATGTGCATTGGCTTTGCGTGCAAGTTGCAATGAACCAGATTTTGCAATAAGTGGTGGACCTTTAGGACCATCATTCGTTAGAGCAATTATAGTATTATGTGATTTTAATTTCTTCATCATGGAAACAATAACATTTTTCCACCCACGTGTACTTGATCCGCGAATGAGTCCAAACCCCCATCTTTGTAACACTTTTGCCAAAGTTTCTGAATCATCGTGGGTGCTAGAAATTGCCCACACTTTGATATTATGTGTACGAAGATAATGCACAGCAAACATAAATCTACCATGCCAACTACACATTAAAATAGGTCTATCTGATTTCATAGCATTAAACATGTGGTGTTCACCTATAATTTTTACACTACACGTTCGGTACAAAAAATTGGTTATGAATTGTATAACATAAGAAAGGAATATCATTTTGACCTGTTTCATGAAACCATCCCTAAAATGTATTCTGCCACACGTTGAGAAGCACCTTTTCCACCCAATGATTTACGCACTTTGAGCAACTCTTTTTTAGTATTCAATATTACTTTTTCATCTTGGAAATATGGTAATATTTTATTCGTTATTTTGGTGCTATTTGCATCGTTCTGTAAACATTCTGGTACAATTTCTTTTTCTGCAATAATATTCACCATTCCTGCAAATGACACCTTCACCAATTTTTTTGAGAGGTACCATGAAAATGGTGCCATTTTGTAAACCACCACCATAGGCACACCAAACACAGCACCCTCTAAAGTGGATGTCCCAGATGCAACAATTGCACAATCGGCAGACTCTAAAACTTTGTGTGATTCCCCTTGAATTACATTCATATCTTGCAAATTGTAATTGTCAATAATTGCCTGTTTGTCAAAATTAGAGGCTAAACCAATGGCAATTTGCAAATTAGAAATTTTTTCTCTCAACTTTCGTCCAGTTTCCACAAATACACTAAGATGGCGTTCAATTTCTTGTATCCTGCTACCCGGGAAAAGTGTTAATAATGGTTGATTTATTTTAAAACCAAGTTCATTTCGTAAATCTTCCTTATTAGAAGGTGTCCATTCGTCCAATATAGGATGTCCAACAAAATGTGCGTTGATTCCTCTTTCGGCAAACCAATCTTTTTCAAATGGAAATATTACCAATAATTGATCCACATATTTACGGATAGTTTCTACTCGTTTTTCTTTCCATGCCCATACTTGGGGGGCAATGAAGTATGTTACAGGAATACCTGTTCCGTGCAATTTTTTGGCAATTCGAAGATTGAAACCAGGATAATCGATCAAAATAACGCGTTTGGGTTGTAGTTTTAAAATTGTTTGAATAACTCTTTTTTCAAGTGATTTAAAAAACGAGAGATGTTTCAATATTTCCACAAATCCCATGATTGCCATTTTGCTTTGTAATTCCATGGATGATAACCCAAGTGCTTCCATTTTAGTACCACCAATACCATGAAATTGTACATTTGGATTGAGTTTTTTTATCTCACGCATCACTGAGGCACCATGACTATCTGCAGAGGGTTCGCCTGTAATAATAAAGTAATGATCGATTTGGTTCATTAGTTAGATTTAATTAAATCCTGAATCATTAGAGCGACTTTTAGAGCATCTAAGCCAGAGCGTCCATCAACACTTGGAGTTTGTGCATTTTGAATTACATATGCAAAATGAGCAAGTTCTTCTCGGAGTGCATTGTAGTCTGTAACTGTGGGTTTGTCATACATAATAAATTTACGTCGTTTACCACTAATTTCAAAGGTGTTCTCTGGACTTGCGCTTTCTGGAGGGGAATCCGTTAAAGTATAATGCTCGACTGTTTTTTGCATAAAATCAACTGTTGTATATTCATCCTCACGAAACAGTCGTAATTTTCGCATATTTTGTTGGGAAATTCTGCTTGCTGTGATATTTGCAACACACCCATTTTCAAATTCTAAACGAGCATTTGCCATGTCAACTGTATCTGAAACAACACAGACACCTTTGGCTCGAATATCTTTTATTTTTGATTTTACCAAGTGCAGGATTAAGTCAATATCATGAATCATCAAATCTAAAATTACAGGAACATCAGTGCCCCTTGGCTTAAATTCTGCCAAACGATGCGCTTCAATAAATTTTGGAGATTGATTTAGGTTGTTAATGTGTTGAAATGCTGGGTTAAATCTTTCGATATGCCCTACTTGAATTAATCTTTGATTTAACTCTGATTTTTCCAACAATTGTTCAGCATGATGAATTGAATCTGTGATAGGTTTTTCAATAAATACATGACACCCTGCATCAAGTGCTTGATTAGCGACTTCAAAATGACTTTTAGTTGGAGTAACAATAGTAACTGCATCTGAATTTTGTAATAATAAAGACATATCTTCTGCATGAGGTACATTGTATTTATTAGCAATTTCTTTTGCTCTGCCGGCATCTCGATCAAAGACACCTGAAACTTTTATGTTTGAAATTTCATTAAGTTGTTGAACATGGAAATTGCCTAAATGTCCAACTCCAATGACTCCAATTAAAATAGGTTGCTGTTTATTCATAGCCCTAAATTTACGATAATAAGCAAAATACACCCAAGCTTGGTAAAAAATTTGTATTCTTCTTGTAATATTTACTAAATATTCAGAAATTAGCCCTGTGGAAATAAGCCCAAACTTCTGGAGAATATAATGAAATTTGATTTTTATAAAATTGCAAGCTGGTTAATTTTAATTGTTGGTTTTGGTTTTTATGCAAATGCAACGATGCACCAAGATTTGAATATGGGGTTAATATTTTTGATTTGTACCCTTGGGTTGTGGACAATTTATCATGTAAACATTGAGTCTTTTGATATGAATCATTTTTTGTTATTGGTTTCTTTTTCCGGATTGGTTTTAGCTATTACTATGTTCTTGCTTTTTGGAGTAGAAGAAACTGCATTCCCAAAAGGAGCACTTGTTTTTTACTCAGAGGGAATTGCTAAATCACTAGGAGTTGCATTTTTGTCTATTATTCCATTGTTATTTTTACATCAAATGGGTGAAGTTTCGTTTAGCTTTCCAAAACCAGCTCCCAGACCTAGTGCCCCTATAGAGCCAAAAGTTGAAACTACCGTGTATGATGAATCTGAATGGGAGCAAATCTCTAGCGAAGAAGCAAATAGTGGAGAATTTGAAATAGCATAATTACTTCTGTCTGGATTTTCTTACCACATTTATAAGAGGATTAAATATTTTTCTAAGTACACTATTCGATTTAATTACTTTTATTAAGTAAATATTTACAAGTCCTAAAAGTTGAAAAAACCATTTAACACCAAAACTTCTTTTGGCTAAAATTGTAAAAGCAGACTTCCAATAACCACGAGTTCCTATAGAAATTTGATTGGATTCACCAGCAAAATAATTAATGAGTGGTTTGTTAACACCGTAAACAGATTTAGTTTTGCTGACTTCAATAAATAGATCATAATCCTGTAGTACGGTGAGCGATTCATCAAACCAATTAGGTGACTTCTTCCAATTTCTGTTAAACAAAACTGAAGAAGTTGACCCAATAAAATTGTTTAGTAAAATTGCCCAATTAGATGGAAATATCTTAGGGTAATTGTAAGTATAGTTTAATCTATTCTTAGAAATTATATTTTTACCTGAATACACCATAGCTGAGTTTGTTTTTTCAATTTTATTGACAAGAAGTTCAATACAATTCTGTAAATATTTATCATCATCATCTAAAAATGCAATGTAATTACCTTTTGCAATATTTAACCCCGAATTTCTAGCTCCACATGCCCCTTTGGTGCGATTATTTTGAATAGTTATTGTGGAACATGAGCCAAGCTTTTGAATGTTCGGATCGATACTTTGCGAACCATCATTAACGATTATTATCTCAATATTTTTATAGGTCTGATTTTGAACAGACGCAACAGCACGTTTTAATGATTTTGGGCGATTATGCGTTGGGATAATTACACTAACTAATTTCATTTAATCCTAGAAGCTCAACTACGGTATTATGCTGAGATTCCCATGTAAAATGTTGGTGGGCTGTTTTAGAAATTTCATTTTTTCTATTCGGTTTTAGTATTGTGTAAATAGACTCAATCTGTGTTTTGGTATCGTGGTTAGGAACTGTTTTGCCAATTTTATATGTTTCAATTATAGATTTCATTTCTGGTAAATCGCTAGCAATGGTGGGTACCCCACACAGAGCATATTCAAATATTTTATTGGGAAGAGCATGTTCATAACTTTTACTAATTGGTTCAATTAAAGAACATCCAACGTCGGCTTGTTGAGTAAATTCAAACATTGTGTAGTATGGAACTGCACCCGTAAAAAAAACTCTACTTTCAACTCCATTTTTTTGTGCGTATTTAATTATTTTAGGTTTCAAATTCCCATCACCTACAAAAACTGCTACAAAATTGTTATCTTGTTTAACAATATCAATTATTTGAAACAAGCCCCGCCCATCAAACAATTTACCTTGATATAGTAATATTTTTTTGCCCTCCTCAATTCCAAATTGTGTTCTCAAATTATTTTTTGGCTGATGGGGATTGATTTTAGGAGTTGGAAAATTATAAATTGTTTCTATACTTTCCAGTCTATAACGTTGTTGTAAATACTTTCTATCAGATGGTGCTGTTACAATAACATTATTAATTTTAGATATGTAAATTTTCTCTACGGTTGACCAAAAGAATTGTGTAAGTGGTTTTTTAGAAAGACCCCCTAGATGTGAATAAATTTCACGGGAATCATAAATTAATTTTTGATTTTTACTACCTTGTACGATTGATGGGACTGAATATAAATCTCCTGCAATTAATACATCTGAAGATTGTCTTTTAATAACTGTTTTAGCTAATGTAAAAAACTGGAAAAACTTTCTAATACCTTTTTTATTTAAGTCAATATTTAGATGGTATAATTTTGCCCTTTTGTAATTTTTTGCACTAGAATTTGAAGCATCAATAACCCATACATTGTTACCACTTTTAATAATTGATTCAACTATGTTAATACATCGGGCATCTTGAAAAAAATCTCCAAAGAAAATTATTCCTACTGTCATTGGCATTATGTAGTTAACCTCTTAACCGTTTGAAGTAACGAATGTTCTTGTGCTTCCCAATGGAATTCTTTTTCAAAAATAATTTGACCCTCTATATTCAATGTAGATTCATTATTTAATACTCCAGAAATTGATTTAGTAAGAGATTTAACATTGTCAGCATCATAAAAACTCGCCCATTTTTTTGAATTCTTTAATTCCATAGTCGGTTTTAAATTTGATGAAACCACATGAAGTCCACATGCAATATATTCAAATACTTTGGTTGGCATATTATGTTGAAATTTTTTAATATTTTGTAAAGGAACAACGCCAATAGTATTCTGTGAAAGTAATTTTGGAATTTTAGTATGCTCAACAAGGTTAATAAAATTAACATGTTTGGAAATATTGAGGGACTTTACCAATTGCTTAGCTTCAATTTCTTCTTTATTTTTAGTGAACCAACCGATGAGGTTTAATTCAATTTTGGGAAATTGATTTACCAAAATGTGTGTAGCATGAATTAAATCAAATACCCCTCTTTCTTTAATTAACTGTCCGTGATAAACTAGTGAGTAATTATTACATTTTGATAAATGTTCATTAAATAAAGAGTAATTTGGATAATTAAATAATTGCACTGTTTTGAACTTTTTTGAATAGAATGTTTCTAACCAATTATCAGTTGTAATTACAAGATCAATACTCTTTGCATAAATACTTTCAATCCACTTTATATAGAATAATGTACCCCAATTTTTTAACCAATGAAATGAAGATAATTCTTTAACCATATTCCCCCAATCTTCAGCAGGGTCATATATTATTTTAGTTTTTGCCTGCTTTTTAAATATTGAAGCTAAGGGAATTAAAAAGGGGTGATTTATAATAATTATATCTGGTTCTAAAATAGTTAATTGTTGAATGTACCATTCTGATCTTTTTTTTCTGTTAATAATTGATTTTTGTATTCCAATATGCTTTGGATTACTACCTTCATTTTGGAAGGAGGGGTTGATAATTGAAATATCTGCAATCTTAGAAAGTGATTTCCCTAACTTATAAAATAATCTATCATCTTTGAAAGTAGTATTAAGTGTCAGAATACAAATCTTCATTAGCCAAGCTAACTTAAGTTGTTTCTTCTTTTAAAACATAAAAATATGAAATGAATCCAAATAATCCAACTAAAACTAATTTTCCAATAAAGAAATCATGAAAGATGGTAAAATTCCACACGCATAGTACTAAACAAAATGATGCGAAAATTGTTATTATTTTTTTCCATTCCCAAGACAGTGGATAAAACCGCTTTACAATATAATATTGAAAAATAGCCATAAAGATATATCCAATTAGTGTTGCCCAGGCAGCCCCTTGCCAACCAAAATTAGAAATTAATATGATATTACTTATTATATTAATTATTGCCGCCGATCCGGTGATGATTGGAATCCACTTAGTTTTTTTGTGGATATAAATTCCCGCTAATTGAATTGTAAAAACACCCAGAAATACGTATGCCATTAACACAATTGGAACAATTGAAACAGAATTCCAGTATTCATCTCCTAAAAATGTATAGCCTAATAATTCAAATTGGATTAAATCATTTAAAAATAATGTAATGGATAAAACTATAAATAATGAAACAGCAATAAACCAAGTGCCAACCTTTGTAAACGTTTTATGTGATTCTTCTTCTTTGGCCTTCCCTAAGAAAAATGGTTGCCATGCAAATTTGAATCCCATGGTTACTATGAGCATAAATATACCTAATTTGTACCCCGCACTATACAATCCCACTGCCTCTTCATTCAGCATCCATTTAACAATAAGCCTATCAATTAATTCATTTGTCATACTTGCCAAACCTGCTGGAATATATGGCAATGCAAACAAGAGCATTTCAGACTTTACATTGGAATTAAAATCCCATTTATAATTTTGGCAATTCACGAATAATAAAACAATCGCTACGGTTGCTGAAGCAATTAAGTTGCTTATGAAAATATATTCAATACCTAAATGAAGTTTGCCAATCCACCAAACATTTAAACCTAAAATTATTCCAACATTTATCATTTCAACTGATACAAATGTGGTTGCTCTATTTTGTAGGCGTAACAATATTTTGGGCAGGGTTGAAAGTGCATCAAAAAACAAAATTCCACATGATAAGTAAAGGAGTTTCTGGTTTTCAATACCAATCGTAAATCTAGATAGAGTAGGAACTAAAAAATATAAGCCAATTACTAAAATTATTGATATAAATACAACCCACCACCAGCTCGTAGAAAATACAGTTGCTTTTTTATGTTCACTATCTTCCATTCCATAAAATCGAAGTAATGCACTGTCCATACCATGTAAAAAGAAAATGTTTGCAAAGGCAATAAGCACGAAAACTAAAGATACAATACCATAGTCGTGGGCTGATATGGAATTTGTATAAAGAGGTAATAATAAAAAATTAATTAGCCGGGCTGCAACATGCCCTATTCCGTATATTATTGATTGTTTTCCGAGAGATTTAATTGATGACATCTACACTTCCTGTATTTTTGAGTGAAACGAATTCAAGCACTCATTTCTTTCGTATATACTTTTCGAATAGAAACTCTTGAACCAAATTCTTCTTTAAATCGAATTAGGGACTCACTTGGTGTAAGTGGATTTTCTGCTTTTGGCTCATGTGAAATTCCAAAGTCTAAGTGTGAATATCCTCTGTTTTTCGCCCAATTTATAGTTTCAATAATTTGTAGTGTTGAAGGATGAAAATCTAAATAATTATAGTCAATCATATTGTAAAAAATAATCCCCACACGTTCATTTGCATGAAAAATCAAAGTTCCACCAATTGGAGTTTCACCAGAATACATCATTAATAAATTAAATGAAGTAGGGAAAAGAGAATCTAGCTTTACGAGTTCTTCTAAACTGTGGGTAGGGTTTGAGTCATGTCTCTTTTTGTTCTCTGCAAGTATAGGGTAAAATTGATCAAACCGTTTATTCCATTGAAATGAAATATTATGCTTTTCAATCAGTTTTGCGAAAAACCCTGCAGTTCTATTTTTCATTTTATAGATTGATTTTAAATGTTCTGTAACATCTAAATTCAAATCAATAATGCTTGAAATATAATGTTCACTCACATGAAACCCATCCCAAATCATTGCATATTCCATTGTTTCATCATCTGTTGAAAAATATGGCAATTGAATTGGAATCATTGAAATTGTGGTAAACATATTTTCTATACAATAATTATTTACTAAATCAAGAATTTGAGAGCAATCAGAGAAAGATAACTGATTATAAATAAAACCTCCAAAGCTTGCTCCGGGATGAGAAAATAATGTCTTTTGTTGATTGGGTGTCTCTGCTATTGGCAAAACAGCGATAATTTTTCCTCGTTTTTCAAAAATTAACGAATGATCGATAAATACTCTACCAATATGATAACATAAAAAATCTCTAAAATTGAATATTGTTCCATTCGTGGAGTTTTTTACAAAATTATCCCAATCAGATTTGTCGTTTGAATTATATTTTCTAAGATTTATTTTCACTTGCTCGATATCTTGTTCATATCGGGAAATTTACAGCATTTTTGATGTATAAATTGGAGTAAATTTTAAGATTATAATAAAAGGATTTTTCTGTAAATGAGCAAAATACAACATATTCATGCAAGACAAATTTTAGATTCACGTGGTAATCCAACAGTAGAGGTAGATGTTACCCTTGAAGATGGAACTTTGGGACGGGCTGCGGTTCCAAGTGGAGCTTCAACGGGAGAACATGAAGCGGTTGAACTGCGAGATAATGAAACATCCTATATGGGGAAAAGTGTTCTTAAGGCAGTTGAAAATGTTAATGCCAAAATTGCACCCAACATTATTGGAAAAAACAGTTGCGATTTTCAAGAAATTGATAAGTCTATGCTAGAACTTGATGGAACGCCCAACAAAAGTAAATTTGGTGCCAATGCTATTTTAGGGGTTTCAATGGCAAATGTAAGAGCAGGGGCAATCTCCAATAATGTTTCACTGTTTGAATATTTACATTCAGGAAATGAATATATTATGCCAATCCCAATGATGAATATTATTAATGGGGGTAGTCATGCTGATAATAATGTCGATATCCAAGAATTTATGATTTTTCCTGCTGGTGCCTCATCATTTAATGAAGCATTGCAAATGGGTACTGAAACGTTTCATCATCTCAAAAAAGTTCTATCTAAAAAAGGATTAAATACTGCAGTAGGTGATGAAGGTGGTTTTGCGCCGGATTTAAAATCAAACGAAGAAGCAATTGAAATCATTTTAACTGCTGCTGAAAAAACAGGATATAAAATTGGAGAAGAATTATTTATTGCTTTAGATGTGGCTTCTAGTGAAATTTACAATTCTACTACTCAGAAATATGAGTTGAAATCTGAAAATAGAAAATTAAATTCAGATGAGATGATTAATTATTATGACAACTTATGTTCAAAGTATCCTATAATTTCTATTGAAGATGGATTAGATGAAAATGATTGGGATGGTTGGCAAAAAATGCAAGGACAATTGGGTGAAAAAGTGCAGTTGGTTGGTGATGATTTAACGGTAACAAATCCAATAAAACTTCAAAAAGCAATTGATGAAAAATCCATGAATGCAATTTTAATTAAACTAAACCAAATTGGAACTGTTTCTGAAACACTGCAAACAGTAAATTTGGCACGAAGCGTAGGATTCGGTGCAATTATTTCCCATAGATCAGGTGAAACAGAAGATACAACAATAGCTGATTTTGCGGTAGCTACTGGTGTTGGTCAAATAAAAACAGGGTCAGCTTCGCGGACAGATAGAATTGCAAAATACAATCAATTATTGCGGATTGAAGAACAATTAGGGAATAAAGCAAAATTTGCTCATCGGAGCTTTTTGGGTTGAAAAAATACCAAAAAAAACGAAAAACTAAAATTAATAAAATCCATATTTTAATTGCTGGAATGGTTCTTGGATTAATTCCATTAATCTTTAACGATATGGGATTAATTCGACTTTTTAAACTAAAAAAGGAACAAACATCTCTTCAAAATGAAATTGATCAACTAATTGCTGAAGAAATAATGCTTAATGAAGAGATAGAAAAACTCAAAACTGATGAGAATTATATTCAACAAATTGCTCGGCAAAAATTTCACATGGTGAAGCCAAATGAAAAAGTATTTCGTGTAATAGATAATAGAAAAATACATGACTAATAAAAAAGAATATGCAACTATAATTGGAATAGTTTTGGGTTTAACTCTCATTGTTTATACTATTCTATTTCGTGGCGGAAGTTTGTGGATGATTTTTGATGGAAGTGCGTTTCTATTAGTAGTGGGTGGTACTTTTTCGGCAGCAATGATAAACTTTCCTTTGTCGGCAATATTACGAATAAAGGACACAATTGTTCATGCTTTCAACAAACCTGAAGAAAATATTGAATACATTATCAGTATTATAGTGGATTCCGGAAGTATTCGTAGAAACAAAGGATTGCGAGGTCTTGAAAAATACTTGCCAAACATTGAATATTCTTTTTTAAAAACAGGACTAGATTTAGCAATAAACGAAAATGATTCTAATAAACTAGAAAGAGTATTAAATCTTGAACTTGAAAACATGGTGGATAGACACGAAGAAGATCACGAAGTATTGTTGTTTCTCGGAACGTATTCGCCTGCTTTTGGATTGATTGGAACTATCATTGGACTAATTGTAATGATGCATGGCGGATTTACTCAAACGAATTCAAATTACATGTTTAACGTTGCTGAAAGTTTTTCAAATCTATTAAGTGGCATGGGGCTTGCTATGACAACCACTTTATACGGTATTATTTTGGCTAATTTATTCTTTTTCCCAATTGGTGGAAAATTGAAACGTATGACAAATAACAAAATATTAGTTAAGCGACTCATGATTGAAGGAATTTTAAGTATTCATTCAAACGACCACCCAATTCAAATTCGAGAAAAATTAGCAACATTTCTGCCTGAGTCTAAAAGAGATGAAATTTTGTGAATGAAAAGTTAAATTTTAAACAATATTGGCTAGCCACATACGCTGATGTAATTACATTACTATTAACTTTTTTTATTTTAGGAATCGTGGTTATTTCTTACGGAAGCACAACTATTTATCGTGAAATAGAATTAATTCTAACTCGCAACAAACACATTCTAGAAGTTAGCATATCCCACTTAGAAACTGTGTCTATTTTTCAAGATACAAAGGGTATTAGAATAACTATTCCATCAGGGAAGTTATTTGATGAAAATAGTGCAATTATAAAATATGGCGGGCGACAAACATTATTAGATATTGGTGAGCAAATTGTTAAAACTGAATTATTTTCAACTGATATTAAAGAAAATAATCCATTGTTATTTGAGCAACTACAGAAACAAAATAAGTCACTTTTAGTGAGGATTAGAATAGAAGGACATACAGATAATCAGCAAATATTGGGTGGAAAATATAAAACAAATCTTGAATTATCTTCTGCTAGAGCTGTAAGTGTAGCAGATTTTTTATCACAAAAATTAGATATATCTAGACAAGTGTTCTCAGCAGAAGGACGTAGTGAATTTGAACCAATTGAGAATAATGATAGCATTGAAGGCCGAGCGTTGAACCGGCGTGTTGAACTATATATTGATGCTGATATTATTGATTTATAGAAAATAATTCGTATATTCTCTTGATAATTTTTAGGAGATTTAACCCTTGTCCCGATGTTTTTCCATCATTTTTATGGTTGGAGTTTTGTTTTCTGCATTTGAAAATGTGGAGAAATCTCACTCCTTAAATTTAATCTTTCAAAATATCACTTTTCCTAACTCTCTTCAATTTTCTATTAAAACAACTCTCCCTTATAATCAAAATTTCCTTATGATTAAAGAAATGAATTTTCTGAAACAATGGAAAAATTCGTATCCATATATTAAACTTTCACAAAATGGTGATAACCTTTATCAAGAAGTTTGTGGAGAACTTGGATTAATTAAAGCATTTTCTCAATTTTATTTTGGTGTTTCAGTATCAGCTTTTAAGGTACAAATAAAAAATTATAATGAGGCAAATCAGTTTTCAATCAATATTCAATCCCAATATGAAATATCTAAGACATTAAATACAAAAATTTGTTTACGAAATTTAAAATTTACTAAAAATAATGTATTAAAAGACGATATTCCACAAATATTAAAAATTGCTTTTTCTTATAATCCACTACCAAAACATCGATTTCATTTTTTAATTGAGAAAGATACTTTTTACCCAATGAAAACTAGCATTTATTATTCAATGAGGGTGCTAAATAGTTCGAATATTATTTGTGGTTACAGTACTCTGCCTGCTGAAATATTATTGGGATTAGATGTAAAAATTGGAAACTTCAAATGTATTTCTTTTACATCATTTCACCCTGTTTTGGGTTCGTCTTATTCGGTTAGTTTATCTTATGCAAAATAAATTATTATTATTATGGGTCGGAATTATATTTTCCCAAAACTTGCCAAACGATACTGATCCTGAAGACGCCTACAATGAACAAGGAAATTTAGTCGATGATTTTAGTTTAGATGAAAATTATAGTCGAATTCGAATAACACCTGAACCTGAAGATGAAAAATGGCATTATATTCAATCACTCACTTTACAACCGTTTTCATTAGGATGGAGGTTTGATAAACAACTAAATGATACGCATTTTAACAATGCTAAATTTTATATTTCCAAAAATAATCAAAAATACAAATTACTAGTTGGAAATATACGCATTGAACTAGGGCAAGGACTTTTGTTTTCATCATTATATGGGCGATTTAAAACCTATGAAAATGGTGTAACTATTGCTTCAAATAAATACAAAATCTCCCCTGATTTAACTTCATTTTCAGATACAGAAATTCAAGGACTCTCTTTTAATTATCAGTTCAACAAATCATTCACCTCAGACCTTGTTTTATCAAAGAGAAATACAATCGCAATTTTTCAATTTAATACTATTCCCTCAACCCCAAGAATTACATTTACTACTTTAAATCAGCAATTAAATGGGAGCGTGGCAGGTGAAATAAAAAGTTCTTATTTAAATGTAAATACAGAGGTGTCATTCAAAAATAATGAGATTTCTTATATCGTTAATTTTTACTCGAAAACGAAACTATTTCAATGGTTAATTCAGTACAGAAAATTTTCTTTAAATCGAGAAAATATAATTGGGAAGCCCTTAACAAATTTAGATGGTAAAAATGAAGGGGGAATCCTTGCTACATTTCAATTAAATTTTAACAAATTTGTTATATCAACATGGTTAGATATTTTTACGCAAAACCAAGTGGTAAATGGTCAACCAACTAATTGGGGGTTAGATAATTATTTTGGAATTAAATATAAAATTTCTACATCCCAATTTCTTTCTTTCCGTGTTCGTTCAAAAAAAATAATAGATGAATTCATATTGGTCGAAAATAATCTAGAAAAACAATATTGGTGCACTTTAAATAAAAATAAAATATTGCTAAAATATCATACTCAACTATTAAAATTTGTGCATCAATATTTAATAGTTAACCCAGAAATCGGTAGTACTGAATATGGAAATTTATCAACAGCATCATTTAAAATTATCAAACATCCTAAAATTCAAGCAATGTGTGGTTTTCACTACTATACTATTGAGAGCTGGAATTCTCGGTTGTATGCTTATGAACCTGGTATTAAGGGGGAATTCAGAATTAGAAGTTTTTATAATAATGGAATTACTGTTTTTTCAAAACTTGAGTGGAACCCATACCCCTCTCTAATTATTAGTGCAAGAATTTCATTTGACAAGGCGTCTCATATTGAAACAAATTTCCAACAAAATGCAGCTTTGCAGATGGATATTGTTTTCTGACGATAAATAAGAGTAATTTTCAACTACTAATGAAACGCAATTTTTCATATTTTATATTAATTATCACAATTCTAATGATTGGTTTTTCGTTTGAATACGCAAATATAAATGTAAAAACTAAGATTTACCAAATGAATGGTATCTCTTATATTTCACTCAATGAATTTGCAAAAAGTCAAAGCGTTCAAAGCATATTTTATGAAGATAAAGAAAAAATGGAACTGCGGTTTCCTAATCATAAGCTGACGGTCTCTCCACATTCATCTTTTGTGAAAATCAACGATAAAGTGTATCATTTATATTTGCCCTCAGTTTTTGATGGAAATGATTTCTTTTTGCCAGCAAAACCGTTTTTACAAGTACTGGTAAATGCTGGAATGTCCAATTCTGTATTTGATTCTTCGGAAGAATTTATAATTACATCAACACCCTCCTACAATATTCATGATGTTGAAATTTTGAATAAAAGTAATGGTACGGAAGTAAAAATTAATACGTCGACATTTTTTCCCAAACATGTTATTGCTGCATCAATAACTCGTGGTGGATGGTTAAATATTACTATTCCAGGTGCATTGACTGATTCAATTGGGGTGGTTAGTTCTAAAATTCAAAATCCTATTATTAAAACAAGATGTATTCAATCAAACGAATCTGCTCAAATTTCTTTATTGTTAAAAACTAAAGTAGATGATTTTGATATAGAGACAACTCAAAATGAAATTTCTATATCATTGCGGATCGACTTGACAGAAAATGCAAACCGAATTAAAGAAATGCGAAGCAAGTGGATGCTTGACACCATTGTAATTGATGCTGGGCATGGTGGTAAAGACCCGGGTGCAATTGGAAAAACTGGACTTCAAGAAAAAACAGTAACTCTAGATATTGCAAAAAAATTAGGAAAGTTAGTTGAACGTAACATGGGCGTTAATGTGATTTACACCCGTGATGAAGATGTATTTATTCCACTAAAAAAACGCACACAAATCGCAAACGAATCAAATGGAAAAGTATTTATAAGTATTCATGCTAATTCAACTCCTCATAGCAGGGGTGCAAAAGGGTTTGAAACCTATTTATTGCGACCTGGAAAAACCCAAGATGCTATTGAAGTAGCGCAACGTGAAAATGAAGTAATTACCATGGAAGAGCAATATCATGAAAGTTATAAAAAATTGTCCAATGAAAATTTGATTTTAGCGACTATGGCACAGAGTTCATTTATGAAAGAAAGTGAATATTTGGCCGCAACAATTCAAGCTGAACTTGATAAATATTTAACATCCCCTAACAGAGGAGTAAAACAAGCTGGGTTTCATGTGTTAGTTGGTGCTTCAATGCCAAATGTTTTAATAGAAGTTGGGTTTTTAACTAATAAGGGTGAATCAAAATTGTTAGGGAAATCAAGTTATCGTTTAAAAATTGCAAAAGCTATATTCGCAGCATTGGTAGATTTCAAGAATAAGTATGAAAGTCCTTTAATTAGTGGCGATTAATTCAACTTCTCCAATCGGAGTATTTGATAGCGGGCTTGGTGGGTTAACCGTTTTAAAAGCATTGCATCGTCATTTTCCAAATGAATCATTTATTTATTTTGGAGACACAGCACACGTACCATATGGAACTCGAAGCGAAGAAACTGTTCAGCATTATTCAAGAGAAATAACCAAATTTTTAGTGAACCACGATGTTAAAATGGTAGTAATTGCGTGCAACACTGCCTCTTCAGTTGCTCTACCAGTATTAGAAAAAGAATTTGATATTCCAATTTTTGGTGTGGTAAAACCAAGTGTTCAAAAAGCCATTGAACTTACTTTAAATGGCAAAATCGGAGTAATCGGCACAAGGGCAACAATTAACTCACATGTTTATTTAGAATTGTTTCAATCAGCTAACCATAATTTAGAAATATTTGAAAAATCATGCCCATTATTTGTACCCTTAATAGAAGAGGGGTGGTCAAATACAATTATTGCTGAGCAAATTGCTCAAACCTATTTGGAAGAAATAAAACAACACAAAATTGATACTTTGGTTCTTGGGTGTACTCATTACCCAATAATTGAAAATACAATTAGTAAAATATTTGCAGATAAAATTACATTTGTTGAATCTGGAGATGCCGTTGCAGAAACAATATCTCAATTTATGAACAATCAAAATATTCAAAACAAGAGCTCTGAAAATGGGAATACGCAATATTTTGTAACAGATTATCCGCAAAAATTTGATGAATTGGGTAGTCAATTTTTAGGGAAACAACTCTCAAATATCGAATTAATTTCATTAATGGTATGAATTCATTAGAATATCTTCTCTCCATTGAACCAAAAGGAATTAAACTTGGTTTAGAGCGTACATTTCAGTTAATGGAATCCTGTGGATCACCACATAAATCGTTACCATGTATTCAGGTTGTAGGAACAAATGGAAAAGGGTCTACTTCTGCTATGATTTCGAGTATTTTCCAATCTGCTGGGTACAAAGTAGGATTGTTCACATCTCCCCATTTGGTAAATGTAAACGAAAGAATACGCATCAACAATATCCCAATTTTAAACGATCTAATTGATAAGTTTATTAGAATTGCCAAGGTTGATATTGAAAAAATAGACGCATCATTTTTTGAGGTTCTCACAACATTGGGTATGTGGCATTTTCAACAAGAAAAAGTGGATATTGCCATTTTGGAAACAGGTCTTGGTGGCCGCTTTGATAGTGTAAGTGTTAGCAATCCTAGTATGGTTGTTTTTACACCTATTTCACTTGATCATACAGAAATATTAGGTGATAGTTTAGAAAAAATTACTTTAGAGAAAGCAGGGGCAATTCGTAAAAATGTGCCGTGCATATCTTCTAAACAAGAACAAATAGCTGAGAAAATATTATTACAAACTGCTAAAAACAGGAATTCAAATATACAATTTTTAGATGTATCAATATCAATTGTTAATGAATCAGCTTTACAAGGCAAACATCAACTTCAAAATGCACAACTCGCTTCAACAGTCTGTAAAAAATTAAAACAATACTCCATTTCTGATACAGATATTTTAAATGGACTCAAAAATGTAGTGTGGAACGGTAGATTTCAAACTATCCAAACAAAACCAAAAGTAATTTTTGATGTTGGTCACAACAAAGAGGGTATTCTTAGTTTTTTAAGTGAGTTATCAACTATTCAATCTAACAAAAAAACACTTATTCTCTCTCTTCAATCACGGAAAAATATTAAAGATATTGTACCAAAATTAGAAAAAGAATTTGACTGTATTATCTGCTCTCAAACCAATAATAAGCATGGAATGGATGCTTCTACATTAAGGAATCAATTTAGTCAAAAATCTTCGATTAAAATTGAACCAAATTTAAAAACAGCCATTACTACTTCTATTCAAGTTGCTAACGATTCTGATTGTTTGGCATTGGTTGGTTCACATTACATGGCGCCCGCCATAAAAGAGGTGTTTGAAATATCTTTTGATTAAACAACAAAACATTGTAAATTTCGCTCGAGGGAAACATCTTCATTAACTTTTTACACTTACATCTATTATTATAAGTCAACCTTTTTAATAATCATAGGGAATATATGGATACTAGCGAACTACAGGCGTTAACTGTAAAAGAATTACAAAAATTTGCTCAAACTTTAGGAGCAACGGACTTCTCTGGCCTAAGAAAACAAGATTTAATAAAGCTGATTTTAGAATCTCAAGCCAAGAAAAATGGAAATATTTATGCTTCGGGGGTTTTGGAAGTTATGCAAGATGGGTATGGATTTTTGCGTTCCCAAGATTATAGTTATCTTCCCGGTCCAGATGATATTTATGTATCACACTCTCAAATTAAACGTTTTCGATTACGAACCGGCCACAGAATTTCTGGTCAAGTTAGGCCGCCAAAAGATAATGAACGATTTTTTGCACTTTTAAGGGTTGAGACTGTAAATGGAATTGCACCAGAAGAATCTAAAGGTCAGGTTCATTTTGACAACCTTACACCTCTTTATCCAGAAGAGATTATTAAACTGGAAACTGCAGGCAAAGAATATTCAACTCGAATTATTGACATGTTATCTCCTATTGGAAAAGGTCAACGTGGATTAATTGTATCTCAACCTAAAACAGGTAAAACTATTTTACTCCAAAAAATTGCAAACGCAATTACTACAAATAATCCTGATATAAAATTGATTATTTTATTAATTGACGAACGACCTGAGGAGGTTACAGATATGGCTCGAAGTGTTGAGGCAGAAGTAGTTGCATCAACATTTGATGAACCAGCTGACCGACACGTTCAAGTTGCAGATATGGTTATAGAAAAAGCCAAACGAGAAGTTGAAGCTGGAAGCGATGTGGTTATTCTTCTTGATTCAATCACTCGTTTAGCTCGTGCATACAATACAGTAATTCCTCACAGTGGTAAAATTCTGTCAGGTGGCGTGGATTCAAATGCACTCCATAAACCCAAACGGTTTTTTGGTGCTGCGAGAAATGTAGAAGGTGGCGGAAGTTTAACCATTATTTCTACAGCATTGATTGAAACAGGTAGTCGAATGGACGAAGTTATTTTTGAAGAATTCAAAGGCACAGGTAATATGGAATTAGTCCTAGACAGAGAATTAAGTGACCGCCGTGTGTATCCGGCAATAAATATTAATCGGTCATCAACAAGAAGAGAAGATAAACTGATTGGTCGAAAAGATATTACTCGTATTTGGTTACTCCGAAAATTATTTAATGAAATGACCAATGTTGAGGCAATGGAATTTTTACTAGATAAGCTTTCGCGAACCAAAAGCAATCGTGAATTTTTAGATACAATGAGCTCATAAGGTATAAATGTTTACAGATAGAATAAATAGAATCCAACCATCAGCAACATTGCAAATGACTGCAAAAGCGGCTGAGCTTCGTGAAGCTGGGGTTGATGTAATTAATTTAAGTGTTGGCGAACCAGACTTTCCAACACCCAAAAATATTCAAGAAGCTGGTAAGAAAGCTATTGATTTGGGATATACTCGATATACACCAGGTCATGGGATGTTGCCATTGAGAAAAGCTGCTTCTGAAAAAATGGAACGGGATAATAATTTACACTATGTTCCAGAACAAATTATTGTTTCTTGTGGTGGAAAACATTCTTTGTATAATGCCTGCCAGGTTTTATTTCAAACTGGCGATGAAGTCATTATTTTTTCACCATATTGGGTATCTTTCCCAGATTTTGTATCAGTAACAGGTGCAACACCAGTATTTGTAGATACCGACCCTGATAAACAGTTTGAACCTATTTTTGAACAGTTAGAATCCAAAATTAATTCCAATACTAAAGGGGTAATTATTAATTCTCCATCAAATCCAACTGGTGGTGTATGGAGCGATGAAGCAGTTTTAAGAACAATTGAGTTAGCAAAAAAACATAATCTTTGGGTATTCTCTGATGAATGTTATGAACAGTTAACTTATGATCAACCTTTTACAAGTGTTGCTACTCTTGATCCCAACTATGACAAAATTTTAACCTTCCAATCATGTTCAAAAACGTATGCAATGACTGGGTGGAGAATTGGATATACTGCTGGTCGGCAAGATGTTGTAAAAGCAATGTCCAAACTGCAGGGACAAAGCACATCTTGTCCAAATTCAATTGCGCAATACGCAGCAATAGAAGCTTTAACTGGCGACCAATCTTGTATCCCTGAAATGAGAGATGCATTTAAGGTGCGTAGGGAGCTTATTGTTGGAAGATTAAATAACATTAATGGAGTTTTTTGCTCGAATCCTGGTGGAGCATTTTATGTTTTCCCAAATATGTCGTATTTTTGGGGTCGGTCTTTTGAGGGTAAAACAATACTTTCATCAAATGATGTGTCAATGTATTTACTTGAAGACCAATTTGTTGTATCGGTAGCAGGTGAAAGCTTTGGGGCAAATGACCATGTTCGCTTCTCCTATGCAGCATCAGAAGCTGAGCTCAATAGAGCAATGGATAGATTAGAATTAGCATTACAAAAATTAGATTAAAAGAAGAGGTTAGAAAATGAAAAAAGGTATTCATCCAGAATATAAAATGATTAAAGTGCACTGTGCGTGTGGTAACACATTTGAAACTCGTGCAACAGTTGATGCAATCAATGTTGAAATTTGCAGTGAATGTCACCCATTTTTCACAGGGAAGCAAAACTTAATCGATACTGCTGGACGTATTGAAAAATATATGCAAAAATATAATCTATCTGACAAAACTCAGAAATAGATTTATTAAATAGACTTTAAGCGGTCCCTGGTAATGCTGTGGGTCCGCTTTTTGTTATGAAATATATTATTAAATACATACTACTTTTGCTTTCAAAATCTGCAGTTCTCGTTGGAGGCCAAGCTGTAATTGAAGGCGTAATGATGCGTGTTCCGGGTGCGTATGCTACTGCTGTACGAGATCCAAAAGGTGAAATTCAGGTGGACAAACATGATTTTATTTCTCTAAATGAAAAAAAACGATTTTTAAAGCTTCCTATCTTGCGAGGGATGATTGGATTATTTGAAGCCATGAAAATTGGATTTTCAACACTTCAATGGTCTGCAGATATTGCCATGCCAGAAGAAGAGAAAAAATCAAATTCGTTTGTTGAAGGATTAATGACATTGTTTTCGGTTGGATTAGCACTTGGTTTATTTTTTATTGCTCCAATTGGGTTGGCTACATGGTTGTTTGAAAAAGATCAAGAACCGTTTTTCTTTAATGTTATTTCTGGTGCAGTACGAATTTCATTTTTTCTCGTGTACCTTCTATTGATTTCTATGATGAAAGATGTTCGCAGGTTATTTCAATATCATGGTGCCGAGCATAAAACTATATTTGCATTTGAAGCAGGGCATGAACTCACTGCAGAAAGTACGCGTGACTTTACAACTTACCACCCAAGGTGTGGAACCAGTTTTCTCTTCATAATTATGATTGTGGCAATTTTAACATTTGCTGTACTAGATTCTGTTATTATTTATTTCATCGGTGAAATTACAATATGGATGCGACTGATAATGCACATTCCTTTTATTCCACTCGTAGCTGGATTGGGGTATGAGGTTTTAAAACTAACGGCAAAACACAGAAATAATTTTATTTTCCTCGCATTATCGCAACCGGGCTTATGGCTACAACGCATCACTACAAAAGAACCAGATGATGAACAATTAGAGGTGGCAATTACTGCACTAAAAACTGCTTTTGGTGATAAGCTACAAGATTATGAAGGTAAAAAACATGTTGCTGAGGCAATTGGATGATTGATAAACTTCAAAATGTAATTCAACATCATGCTGACCTTGCTGAACAAATGAGCCAACCCGAAGCCATGGCGGACATGAAAGCATTTACCAATATGGCACGCGAACATAATGGTTTGAATGAGGTAGTTGAACAGGCAAAAATATATATTTCTAAACATGAACAACTTCAAGAAGATTTAGAAATTTTGCAGGGTAATGATGACGAACTCAAAGAATTGGTAAAAGATGAAATTGGCGAACTCAGAGATGAGTTAAATACAATGGAAGAATCACTAAAAATTATGCTGATTCCAAAAGACCCTAACGATAATAAAAATACAATTTTGGAAATTCGCTCTGGAACAGGTGGTGATGAAGCTGCATTATTTGCTGGGGATTTATTGCGAATGTACACCCGTTTTGCAGAACGTAGTTTATGGAAATCTGAACTACTAAGCATGAATGAAAATGAGGGCGGTGGAATCAAAGAAGCAGTGCTCGCAATTGCTGGTGAGTCTGCGTACGGAACACTTAAATTTGAATCTGGTGTCCATCGGGTTCAGCGTGTACCAGAAACTGAGTCAAGTGGACGAGTCCACACAAGTGCGGCAACCGTCGCCGTTCTTCCCGAAGCAGAAGATGTTGATGTAGAAATTAATGAAGGTGATTTAAAAATTGATACTTATCGTGCATCTGGTGCTGGCGGCCAACATGTAAATAAAACTGAATCCGCCATTCGGATTACGCATAATCCATCGGGGCTTGTGGTAACTTGTCAAGATGAATCCTCGCAACATAAGAACAGAGATAAGGCCATGAAGGTTTTGCGGTCTCGACTTTTAGAACAAGAAATTGAACGTCAACAAAGTGCGCGTGCAACAGCTCGAAAATCAATGGTATCTACTGGGGACAGGTCTGCAAAAATCCGAACCTATAATTATCCCCAAGGTAGAGTTACAGATCACCGCATAAATTTAACTCTCTATAAATTAAATGAAATTACTGATGGCGATTTAAACGAAGTCATCGAAGCCCTCCAGCTTGAAGAACAAAAAGTACGGTTGGAAGAGGCGTAATTAGGTTATAATTCAGTAATTCCAATTTCTTTTAAATATTCAAATGTTGAATCATAGAATTCTGGCAATCTTGTTTTGTCTTTGCATTCTCCATTTGGAATAAAAATAACAAATCCCTGTCTAGCTCTAGTAAGCAATACTCTATAAGAGTTTTTTAAATATTCTTTATCAGAAATTTTGTTTATTTTTTGCCATTTAGTACCTTTAAAACTTCTGTAAACCCAATCTCCTTTTGTTTTATCAAAATAAAAGTTTGCACCCCAAGCAATACATGAATAGTCAATTTCTAGTCCTTGAATATCAAATTCTGTGGCAATGTCCTCTAAAAAATATGATGAACGAATATCTTCTTTATTATTTAAAAACCAATTTGGGGCATCAATTTTATTTTTTACATCTACACCTTTTGGTTTTAATCTTCGTGCACCTGATGAGCTAATTATTCCTAATCGTTCATTTCCTTTAGATATTGCCATTAACCATTTTTTTGCTTTATCTAGGTCTCTAGTTATAACAATTGGATAATCAGTTTTTATTTTTTTAAATAATTTTATTGCTTTATGGTTGTTTAGTTCTAACAATTCATATATAAATTCTGATAACTTTTCTGAACGAAAAGATCTAACTGAGATATTTAAATGTAAATTAATGTCCGATTTTCCATTTATTTTAACCCACTCAATCATCTCCTTTGTTTTTAGATAATTTTTATTCTTAACTATAAAATCAGAAAAATAAAGTGCCCAATTATCATAATTTAATTTAAGAGCTCTAATCCATTCTTCTAAACCAGCTTCGCCTGTATGAATTTCTTGTCCACCACCTATTAAACATATAATTACACACCAGTCAGTGTGTCTATCCATAACTTCAATTAGAAATTCTGGTTCAGATTTATTAAAATTCTCAATCCCTTTCTTTTTTTTCATAAAAGAACTAGTTTTGTTGTTTGTCCAAGCTCTTTGTGCTTCATCAAAAACAACAACCTTTTCAACTGGAGCTTTAGTATCTTTTAAGTATTCATCTCTAAAGTGGTGAATGTTTTGAATAAATGCATTAACTTTAATTGCAGCTTGTTTTTTTGTTAATTTATTTTCTGTTTTTTTTGATTTTTCAACTTCATCTCTAGTTAAAGCTTCTCTTAAAACTTGTACAAGAGGTCCATTCCCTGATAAAAACACAGCATGTTCGTTTTTGTCAGCATCCATTCTTTCATTGGCAATATTAAGACCAGCTAATGTTTTACCTGCCCCGGGAACACCTGTTATAAAGCAAATTGATTTCCTTTTCAATAATTTTGATTTTTCTACAATTTTGTTAATTGTATCTGTTGTATTTGTTAAATTAATTGCACCTGAATCTGATCTTGTAATTTCGTTAACATTATGGCCATTGTACAATGCTTGGGCAGCCTCAACAATAGTGGGTGTTGGTTTATAAGATGATTCTTCCCATTTTTCAACATCAATTTCTGTTGCATTGTAATTGATAAAAGGTAAAATACTTTCTTTAATGTTTTGCTCGTTTACCTTTATTACAGAAGACATTTCTAGTATATTAATTTTGTGATTATATTCTTGTTTAGCATTAGTTGAAACTAATACTGGAATTAGTTTAACTCTATGGCTTCCTTCATGGAAATTTTTTAAATCTGTTGCATAATCAATAACTTGGTCAATTGCATGTCTTGGAAATTTATTTTCACCAACCTTAAATTCTATTACAAAAACAGTATCCCCTAAAATCAAAACATTATCTACTCTTTTCCTCATTCTTGGTATTGCAAATTCAAAATATATATAACCATCAAGACCGAGTAATTGCTTTTTAAGTATTTTAATTTGGCTAATCCACGCATTTATTTGAAGTTCTTCTAAAGCAAAATTTGTATGATTCAAACTTAAATGACCTAAAATATATTCTTCAGAATCATTAATAAAATCTGTTATTTTCTTAGAATAGTACGCCCTTTTCATATTTCCTCTATATTTTGTGACCCTCACCACTATTTTGCTTTACTATTTTTATTAACTTGCTTCCACAGAAAGTATGTCTGTCTGCTCGGATGTGTTTCTGTTGTAGGGGATAACTTGAATAAGGTTATTCCCTACTATTTAAATCGCTTCAACAATAATGTATTACTTACCACGCTTACTGATGAAAATGCCATTGCTGCGCCTGCTAACATGGGTTGCAATAGATACCCATTAAACGGGTAAAGCACTCCCATTGCAATCGGAATGCCAATAATATTGTAAGCGAAAGCCCAAAACAAATTTTGTTTAATTTTTTGCATTACTCGTTTGCTCAAAGAAAATGCAATTGGGAGAGTCATTAAACTTGGGTTAAGTAAAACTACATCACTAGTTTCTATTGCAACATCTGTTCCGCTTCCCACTGCGATTCCAATATCTGCTTTGGCAAGGGTAGGCGCATCATTAATTCCATCACCCACCATAGAAACTTTCCTCCCCAAAGTTTGTAATTCTGTAATTTTTTCTAATTTTTCATGTGGCATAACCTCAGCCATAATATTGGATATCCCCAATGTATGCATCATAGGTTGTGCAACTGCCTGTCTGTCACCTGTTAACATCCATGTTTCATAGGTTTGATTCAATTCGTCAATCACTGCTTTGGATTCATCTTTGATAGCATCTGCAATCCAAAAACACGCTTTCCATGTATCGTCTATAGCCATGTGCACTACATTCACACCTTGCGTTTGCCCTAACTCATCTTGTATTTTGGCTGTTTTAGAAATATTTATTTTGTGATCATGTAGAAACCGAAACGATCCCATAAGGATATGTTGATTTTGTGCAATTCCCTTAACTCCTCTGCCCTGTACAGACTCAAACTTTTGAATAGAAATTTCAGAGACATTCTGAGCTTTGCAATAATCTACAATGGCCGTAGCCAAATGATGTTCCGACAACTGTTCAAGCCCCAAAGCAATACCCATAATGGTTGCATCATCCCCATCAGAAACAAATTCCTGAACCGTGGTTTGCCCCGTTGTTAATGTACCTGTTTTGTCAAAAACAATAGTATTAATTTCACTCAGTTTTTGTAACGATTCAGCAGATTTAAAGTGGATTCCATATTTTGCAGCAATCCCAGAGCCCATCACAATAGCAGTTGGTGTTGCCAATCCTAACGCACAGGGGCACGCAATAATAAGCACAGAAATTAAAATATTGGTCGAAAAGAGTAGGCTCTCTCCACCTAACATATACCAAAACATAGCACTTCCGAGAGCAAGTGTAATTACAATTGGTACAAATACTGCCGCTATAGAATCAGCGAGAGATTGGATGGGTGCTTTAGTGGATTGTGCCTCTTTAACTAGCTCAATGATGCGTGAGAATACAGTATCTTTTCCTACAGTTTTTGCACGAAAAGTAATAACTCCGTTTGTATTAATGGTTGCACCAATTAATGTATCACCAATTTGCTTATGAACAGGAACAGATTCACCAGTTATAACGGCTTCATCCACATAGGAATCACCCTCAACAACTTCTCCATCAACAGGAATTTGACCACCTGGTTTTACACGAATCAAATCACCTGCTTTAATATCCATAATATTGACTTCAACCCACTCATTATTTATTTTTTTCCAGCCCGTTGCAGGTGCTGTTGAGAGTAATGATTTCAATGCTTCAGTCGTTTTATTCTTGGCGCGTGCTTCTAAAAATTTACCCAATGTAATAAAAACTAAAATTACTCCAGCTGATTCAAAATAGTAGGATGTAAATCCAGCAAGTTCTAGCTTAAACAATTCATTTGCACCAGAAATGAGGGAAAAAATAAATGCTGCACTAGTACCAAGTGCAACCAAACTATTCATATCGGGATGTCGATTAAATAATGCCTTGAACCCAGAGGAATAATAATGATGACTCACAATTATTATTGGAGTAGTTAAACATAACTGAACAATTAATGAAACAGTTGGTGAAAAAATTGGTGAGAAAAACATTTCCCACATTGCAAAACATAGAAGGGGCAATCCTAAAATGCTAACTAATATAACACGTTTTGTCCAAATTTTGGATTGGTCGATTAATTCATCAGTTGATTCTTCTGCGAGGGAATATCCAGCTTTGTCTATTGCAATAAATAAACTTTCTTTTGTAACATCATTTACACATTCAATAGTTACTGTTTCAAGAGGTAAATTTACAGAAACTTCATTAATACCTTCCACAGTAAGGAGTGCTTTCTCGGCATTTGCAACACACCCGGCACAATGTAACCCCTTAATTTGATACCGAAGTTTCACTGTTTATGCCATTAATATGATAACTATTTCAAGAATATCCAACACATTTACAATTCCATCGGCATTCATATCAGCAATGTAAAAAGCAAATGAATCCAATGGTTCAATTTCTAATATAGAGTTAACCATAACAACCACATCTAACACATTCAACTCCGAGTCAAAATTGACATCGCCCATAGTAATTTCTGATGAGAGTGGGATTGACCAATATCCTGTTCGCCTTGTGTTCCCACGATGCAAATTCCACTCACTTTGATTGCCAGAATTTTTAATGTCAACAATATGCAAACCGGATGTCATTCCTGAAATAAATTCCAAATCACCATCATTATCTATATCGGAAATTGCTGGAGGACAATCATCAACTTGATTGTTAATATTCATTGAAAAATCAGTATTTTCAGTTCCATCAGTATTAAGAACCATAATATCACCTGATTCGGAAATTGTTACAATTTCATCAACTCCATTCAAATCAATATCTGCAAAAACAGGTGTTAGAATGGTATTATTCCGCTCAATAGGCCAGCCAGAATTTATATTCCCAAATGTATTTATAGAATACAATTTATTATCTTCGTTTGAAACAAAAATATTGACTCCATTTGTTGATGGTGCAGACCTAATTTTGTCATCTGTTTGAACTTCAAAAACCACGCTTCCATTTTCACTTATGCTGTAGAGTTTTCCATTATCGTTCCCAATAACAATTTGAAGTTCATTATTTCCATAAGCATTTAGAATGAGCGGTGCAGACCTAAACTTATCATCTACAAAAAATGGAAACCCTTCTGCAATAGTGCCATCATCTAAAATGATATACACGTACCCATCATTGCTGGAAGTTGCAACAATAATATCATCCTTCTCATTATTGTTAAAATCAGCTAACGCTAAATCTGCATATACTTTTTCATCCAACTCTATGGGAAAATTATCATGTACAAATGAACCATCCATATTTACTGCATATACAATCCCATTATTCATAGTAGCAAAAGCAACTTCCAAATCATCATCTGAATCTAAGTTTCCAATTACTGGGGATGAAATTAAATATTCATCAGTTTCAATATCTAACTCAACATTGCCTTGAGAATCCAAAATAAAAGCGTGCTTACTTTTAGATACCACTACCAATTCAATATCACCGTCACCATCTAAGTCTTCACCAGCAATGGGTGCCCAAATTTGGTTTCCTGTATCAAAAGGCCAGTTTCCAGCAAGCATTTCACCAACTGAGTTTGTTGCATATACAAATCCATCCATACTACCCCATATTATATCATTATTCCCGTCATTGTTGACATCCAACACCAGTGGAGAAGATTTTACATTTTGGTTGGTGATATAAGGAAATCCTTGCTGATTAATTGTAATTTCAAATTCTATTGTAATGGATTGTTCAAACTCTTCTCCATCAATATCGCCTAAAAGAAACAATTCAATTTCTTGGTTTCCTAATTCTGCATTTTCACTAACTTCAATTGAAATCCCATCGACAATATTTGTGTAGTCCATTGGGTTCATATTGGGAATATTTATTGTTTCTGTAATGATAGATATTTCTGAATCCTCTGTTGATATAGATCCAGATAAGTTTTGAATATATTCATTAGATGGATTGTAAAGAGAGGTAAACAACGCAAGTGTTTCGCCCGGATTTGCCACTGAATCGCCGTCTCCATTTATCTCAAATACATTGGTTGATTCAATCACAAGTGTAGGATGGTTTCTGAACGTGGTAAATACCTGCTCGCCAATTTCTTCAATATTGTACACACTCACACCCGATGGATTTTCATTATAATATTGTGAGCTTGGAGTGGTTCCGTCATTAAATTCTGTATTGCCTGAAGTACCCGGCCAAATATCACCAGGATCTCCACTACTACCGTTATAGTTCAAATTATACAATCCATCCGCTTGCTCTAAATCTACCAATCTATGCCAATCATCTGTATTTGAACTAAGATTATCATCAACATGCCAAATTAAAAGTCCGCTACCTCGCAAAGTTTGATCAAATCCTATTTGTTGTCGATTTTCAAACAGAAAATATTGATTATTATCCTCGAGGCCAGACATTTTATAAACAACTGGATTAAATTCTACAGGGTCTAATTCCAAGGTAATATTTGCATCTTCAATTTCAACTGCATCAACCCAGCCTAACTTGGTTTTTGACCACGCAGAAAAATGAGAAGGATACCACGGAGAACCCCCATTTCCGCCCCAAGAACCACCAGACATTAACCCCCATGTTCCAATTCCTGATGAAGAATAGTCCGTGTCATATAGGTCGGGAAGACCAAGAGCATGCCCAAACTCGTGACAGAAAACACCAATATGAACCATAGATGCACTCGGTGGAGAACCAGTTTGCTCTGGATTGATGGTATAACTGTTGATAGTAACCCCATCATAATGACGAGCATAACTACCCAAGCTCCATTTGTGAGACCAAATATAACTGCCATTTCCTTCTTCTGCACCTGGACCTGCATGAACTACATTAAGCGCATCAACATTTCCATCTCCATCATTATCGAATACTGACCAGTCAACACCTTGTTCTTCTGCATCATCCACAGCTTCTGCAATAAGTTGACGCACCATATTCCAACCATCGGGCGCATTATCTCCATAATTTTGATAATCTTCAGCAGCTCTAAACCATCCAAATACTGTCGTATTTGGGTCAAATTGTCCATACGAATTTTCATTATAAAAATCTCTGAAACTTCCCGTTGCTCCTTGAGAAGAAACATAATCCTCTTGATTCATTAGATCATAGAAATCTTCTAGAGGATATGAGTGTTCCATATTGGGATAATCCACCAAAATAAGTGGCACTTCAAATTCAGTTCGTAACTGAATACTTGGAATGGATGAATTATTCGTTATTTCTTCTCGGTAAGGTTGAATGTGTTTTTCAATAGTTTGTGAGAAAGTTGATGCTGAGTTTTGGGCAAGAATATCTGTCAATACAAATCCATCTCTATCCACAGTTTCAACATAAACCCAAAATGAATTTTCATTTTGAGCAATTGTGTAACCATCTACAGTTTCATGCCAATGTTGCCACTCATCTCCACGTACAAATCCAAAAAAATCTATTCCATTTGGTTGTTCAAATGAAATTTGGTTGGTTGTTGCTGGCATTGCAATCAACAATGAATAAATAAGTATAAATAGTAGTTTTTTCAATGATAATCCCTCTAAGTAATATTTAAAACTACACCCTATTTATTACACCGTTCACCTCTTTTTTTATTACACTTTGTAAGGATTTTAGTAACATCTTTTTACATTAAAGGTATTGGTCTATCTGTCGCTACTCATTTAACTTTACACAAAATTCGGAGTTAATATGAGGTATTTAATTTTATCATTACTTTATTTTACGCTTGTGTTTGCTACACAAAAATACCCCGTAAATATCAAATTGTCACATATTTCTGAAATACAATCGTTGGTTGAATTAAACATTGATTTAGATCACCATCGTACCAAATCAGAAGTTCATGCTTTTGTAGATGATACAGAATTTAATGCGATACAATCGCTTGGATATAAAATTACCAAAATTCCGAATCATGCTTTTGAGTATTACCAAGAACTCCTAGATGAAACCCGTCATTCATCTAACCCCTTGCGAGGATACCACAATTATATTGAGCTAACTGAGTTTATGCAAAATATTGCAAATCAATATCCAGATATTACCAACCTATTTTCTATTGGACAATCCGTTCAGGGAAGAGAGTTGTGGGTCATGGAAATTTCAGACAATCCTGGAGTTAATGAAATTGAACCAGAGTTTAAATATATTGCTAATATGCACGGAGATGAAACAGTTGGTCGTGAGCTTAGTTTGAATATAATTGAATGGCTATGCACCCAATATGGAGTTGAAGACAGGGCAACACATATAGTTAATAATGTGGATGTGTTTATAATGCCCACCATGAATCCGGATGGCTTTGAGTTGGGGCAACGTTATAATGCAAATGATGTGGATTTGAATCGTGATTTTCCAGATCAATTTGATGACTCAGAAAACTCACCTATTGGGCGGCAACCAGAAACACGTGCAGTAATGGATTGGTCTAATAATCATAATTTTATATTGTCTGCAAATATGCATACGGGTGCATTAGTTGCCAACTATCCATATGATGGCCCTGTTTCCTATGCATATTCAGCGACACCCGATGATGACCTCTTCATTCATTTGTGCAATAATTATGCAAGCAATCACTCGGAAATGTGGGATAGTCCAGTGTTTGAAAATGGGATTACAAATGGTGCAGAATGGTATGCTGTGTTTGGGGGAATGCAAGATTGGAACTATGTATGGAAACAAAATTGTGAAATCACCTTAGAACAGTACGATGTAAAATGGCCAGATGAAGAATTACTTCCACAAATTTGGCTAGATAATAAGGAGTCCATGATTAACTATATTGAGCAGTCTTTCATTGGTTTACGCGGTGCCGTTTTAGATGCCACCACCAACGACCCCTTAGATGCTATCCTTCAGATTGAATCTATTGACCATGAAGTGCATACCGACCCTGAACATGGTGATTATTACCGCCTTTTAACTAGTGGTAACTACACTGCTACTGCATTTGCGGTTGGGTATAATCCACATACAATTTCGTTTGATTTAGATGATTCATATGAATTTAATTTTAACCTAACCCCTCTTGATGAATCTCAATATAGTATTGAAGATTTTGAATCCAATAATTTTTCTTTAGATTGGGAGTTTTTGGGGGATGGTGATTGGTTTATCGACGATTCAGAATCGTTTGATGGTGGATTTTCCGCACGGTCAGGGACTATAGGTGATAACCAGGAATCAACACTTTCAATTGATGTTGAAATTCCAGATAATGGGAATATGTTTTTTGCTAAGAAAATATCATGTGAAAATATGGGCTCATCTTCTGGTAATTATTACGATTATTTATCGTTTAACATTGACGGTGTAGAAGTCAATAAATGGGCAGGTGAACAAATTTGGTCTGTTGAGTGGATTCCGGTTTCGGTGGGTCAGCATAATTTTACGTGGAAATTTGTTAAAGATGGTGGAGTGTCTTCTGGAGATGATGCGGTGTGGATAGATTTTATTGTGTTTCCACAATCTGAAACTATGTATCCAATTGGAGATTTAAACTTTGATACTATAGTGAATGTAATTGATATTGTCCTGCTTGTAAATGTTATTCTTGGATTTAATGATTGGACAGGTGACTATGGCTGGGTTGACCTAAATGGAGACGGAAATATTAATGTTCAAGATATTGTTATGTTGGTTGAAATCGTTTTAGAAGATTAACATCCCCATAAATCGCAAACCAATTAACATCATTGTAAGTTCAGAATTTCTTTGCTAAAGAACAGCTTTATGTTTAATTTTTAGCATGAAGGAATTCCTTTATTGTGTGTTAAAAGAAAAAATAACGGAAGAATAAAAACAACGAAATGCCATCAAAGTGTAATAACAAGAAGGGTTTCAGTGATTAACTTAAAGATTAGTACATTTAACAAAGTCTGGCCAACAATTTCAGATTAGAAAATATATTAACTTTGAGCTGATAATAAAAGAATGACAGAATTGATGAAATATAAACATGAGTAAGACAAAAATATCCATACGTTTTTTTGATGACCGCGAAGTGCGTGCGGTTTGGGATGAACAAAATGCCAAGTGGTGGTTTAGCGTGTTGGATATTGTAACTATCCTTAATGACCAGGATGACTACACTAAAACTCGAAATTATTGGAAATATCTTAAATCCAAATTGAAAAAAGAAAATAATGAGTTGGTTAGTGCCACTACCCAACTGAAACTTTTAGCAAGTGATGGCAAAAAATATTTAACAGATATGTTGGATTTTAATGGTATTATTGCTTTAGGGAAAGAATTCCCGAGCAAAAAGGCAAACCGATTTATAGAGCGGTTTACAAACAACGATGAAAGCATTGACGGAAAAAGCAAAACTAAAGCTTATGCTTTGTTTGAAAGTTCTTTTGTAAACAGCATAGAAGTTGGTACAACTAAAGGGCTACAATAAATACATGGTTATTTATTTGGTGGTTTGTATGATTTTGCTGGACAAATAAGGCAAAAAAATATTTCAAAGGGGAGTTTTCAGTTTGCCGTATCACACTTTTTAGGAGAGACATTAAAGCAAATAGAGGCAATGTCAGAATCAACATTTGAAGAAATAGTCGATAACTATGTTGAGATAAATATTGCACATCCGTTTATGGAGGGTAATGGTAGAAGTGCTCGAATATGGTTGGATTTAATGCTAAAAAAGAATCTCAAAAAATGTGTAGATTGGAGCAAAATAAGCAAACGGGAGTATATGAACTCTATGATGTTAAGTCCAACAAAAAGTGACGTTCTGAAAATACTTTTTGGAAATGCACTCACCACTAAAATAAATGACCGAGAAATGTTTATGAAAGGTATTGACTATTCATATTACTACGAAGAAGAATGTTAAAAAGGGTGCAAAAGGAAAATGATACGAAACCGAAAATCACAGGAACACCAACATTGTGTATCATTCATAAGGGTTTCAGAGGTTTTCAAGCATTATCGCAAAGGCCAATTGCGGGGTGGAATTCGATAGGCTTAAATCCTTCAATCCCTTACGAAATCATACGCTCACCGTTAATCGTATCCTAAATTATTTGTTTGTCTGTTAATATAATCCTTTTAATAATTTAAGGAAAGTACCGTGATGAATCACAAAAATTATATATCTTGAAAAAGGCTTAGTCTTTTTTGCTTGAAAATCCAAATGGCAAATAAGCTGGACACCAACCCAACAGACCTGTTAAAAGTGGAATAAGACCAATCAATCCCAACCAATTTTGTTCTGAATATCCCCATAAAACCAACCCGAGTCCAAATAAAATCCGAATAGTTTTATCCATTTTTCCAACATTACATTTCATAATTACTCCTAAAGTTAATAATTCTAATATTACTACGCTTTCCCCTTTGGTTGAAATACAATTTACACACTAAATTTATCCCATAAATTTTGAAGGGGAAACATTGAAAATTGAACGCATGAACAAAGGTAGTTGGGGTAAAATAAGAGCATTTTTTGATATTGCTACTGATGAAGGGTTTATCATTAAAGGATTTAAACTTATTGAAGGCATAAATGGAATGTTTGTTGGGTTTCCAAGCCAAAAAGGGCAAGACAACGAATATTATGATACAGTCTATGCCGATAAAGTAGTAAAAGACAAGTTATCGCAAATAGCAATCACAGAGTACGGGCAAGAAGCAGTAATGCCAACTTCCATACCAGAGGCAGGTTTTGCACCGCCACCAACACCAGTTGAATCTAACATGCCCCCTGCTGAAGCATATAGCGACGACGATATTCCGTTTTAAACATGAAACATATTCTTTGGGTTGGCTTAGGTGGTTTTTTGGGAGCGAGTTCTCGCTTTGCTACCGGTGTTTGGTTAACTCGAGTTATTTCTACTAATTTTCCAACTGCTACATTTCTTGTAAACTTTATTGGGTGCATACTTTTAGGCGCACTTGTTAACGTTGGGCTTGACAAACAATCGCATTTACCTGTTAATGAATTCCTTGCAATAGGTGTTTTAGGTGGGTTTACCACCTTTTCAACATTTGGTCTAGAATCTTTTCACCTATTACGTGATGGAAATTACAATATTGCTATAGTGTACATACTTGGAAGTGTCTTAATGGGGCTTTTGGGAATTTGGATTGGCATGTCTGTCTCACGGTTTTCACTTTAATTCCATAAATATGTAAGGAGTTTAATATGGAATGGTTTTTCACTTTTTTTAACTCATCAATTGGTAAGAAGTTTTTCATGGCTCTTACTGGTTTATTGTTGAGTTTATTTTTAATTATCCATTTAGGAAACAACCTCATGTTGTTGGTGGATACTTCTGGAGCATTATTTAATAGTTTGGTAGGTGGTTTGGGTGGATTAAAACCGTTGGTTCGAACTATTGAAGTATTATTAGCAATTTTATTTTTAATGCATATAATTAATGGTGTTCGACTCACCCTGCAAAATAAGAAATCTGCACCACAGGGATATAAAGTTAACAGTGGTTCAGAAACAGCGACACTTTCTTCACGAACTATGGCATTATCAGGAATTACTATTTTTGCTTTTCTTGCCTTTCACTTAAATACAATTTGGTGCAAATTTCAAGAAATGCATGCCTCGCATGATCATAATTTCTTTGATGTGGTCGTATCTTCTCCCATCGGATTTGGCAGTATGAGGGTTACAGCATTTTATATAATTGCTATGATTTTATTGGCATTGCATTTAAAACATGGATTCCAATCTGCGTTTCAAACATTTGGATTATCCGATAGTAGATATAAACCAATCATAAATTGTATTGCCGTATTTTTCTGGCTCATTATTCCAGCATTATTTGTTGTGATTGCTGTGTACTTTGGCTTCATTTTTAAACATTAAGTAAAGGGTTAAACGATGGCATTAGATTCAAAAATTCCTGAAGGACCACTCTCCGAAAAGTGGACAAAACATAAGTTTAACATGAAGTTGGTGAATCCTGCCAACAAACGAAAATATAAAATAATTGTGGTGGGTACTGGTCTGGCTGGTGCTTCAGCTTCGGCTACTTTGGCTGAGCTTGGATACGATGTTGAGGCATTTTCTTACCACGAATCACCACGGCGAGCACACAGTATTGCAGCACAGGGTGGCATAAATGCCGCAAAAAATTATCCCAATGATGGTGATAGTATTTATCGTCTTTTTTATGATACCATAAAAGGAGGCGACTATAGAGCAAGAGAAGCAAATGTGTATCGACTTGCAGAGGTGAGCAACAATATTATTGACCAATGTGTGGCACAAGGAGTTCCTTTTGCCCGAGAATATGGTGGTTTATTAGATAATCGTTCGTTTGGTGGTGCACAAGTTTCCCGAACCTTTTATGCACGTGGTCAAACTGGACAACAATTATTGTTGGGGGCGTATTCAGCGTTGATTAGACAAATGAATGCAGGTAAAGTAAAATTTCATAATCGAACCGATATGTTAGATGTGATTGTGCATGATGGCAAGACACGCGGAATTGTAACACGAAATTTAGAAAGTGGTGAAATTAAAGCACATACTGCAGACGCTGTTATTTTAGCAACTGGTGGGTATGGAAATGTGTTTTTCCTTTCAACAAATGCAATGGCTTCTAATGTTACTGCATCATGGAGAGCACATAAAAAGGGTGCTCATTTTGCGAACCCTTGCTTTACTCAAATACATCCAACGTGTATACCGGTTGCGAGCGACCATCAATCTAAATTAACATTAATGAGTGAAAGTTTGCGTAATGATGGACGAGTATGGGTACCTAAGAAAAAAGGTGATGACAGAAAGCCTGCCGATATTCCCGAAGATGAACGAGATTATTATCTTGAACGATTGTATCCTTCTTTTGGAAACTTAGTACCACGTGATGTTGCGTCACGTCGTGCAAAAGAAATGTGCGATTTAGGGCATGGTGTTGGTCCAACTAAACTTGCAGTATATCTTGATTTTGAAGATGTTATTAGTCGTAATGGAAAACAGTGGGTGTCTGAAAAATATGGCAACCTCTTTGATATGTATCAACAAATTACAGGCGAAAATCCATATGGCACTCCTATGATGATATATCCTGCTGTGCATTATACAATGGGTGGACTTTGGGTTGATTATAATTTAATGTCATCTCTACCTGGTTTACATGTGCTGGGTGAAGCTAATTTTTCTGACCATGGGGCAAATAGATTGGGAGCAAGTGCATTAATGCAAGGGTTAGCAGATGGATATTTTGTAATTCCTTATACTATTGGTGACTATTTGGCTAGCGAGACTTTAGAGCCATTATCAAGCGATGATGCGGTATGTGTTGAAGCAGTAAAAGATGTTCAAAATAGAACAGAACAATTACTAAATATAAATGGAACACAGACAGTGGATGATATTCACAAAAAACTTGGTAAAATTATGTGGGAATATGTTGGAATGGCTAGAGAAAAATCTGGGTTAGAAGCTGCTCTTGAAAAAATTCCAAAACTTCGGGACGAATTTTGGAAAGATGTCAAAATTCCCGGTTCAGCAGATGAATATAATCCTGAACTTGAAAAAGCTGCACGACTTGCTGATTTCCTTGAATTAGGTGAACTGATGGCACGAGATGCATTAGAGCGAGAAGAATCATGTGGTGGGCACTTCCGAGTTGAACATCAAACAGAAGAGAATGAGGCAAAACGAAATGATGCTGATTTCACACATGTTGCAACGTGGGAATTTGAAGATACAGGCAAATCAAAGTTACACAAAGATAAACTCAAATTTGAAAATGTTAAATTGACAACAAGGAGTTATAAATAATGAAAGTTACGTTACAGGTTTGGAAACAAAAAAACAGAACAGCAACTGGTAACTTTGTTAGTTATGATGTAGAAAGTGTTTCGGGGGATATGTCATTTTTTGAAATGCTTGATATGTTGAATAATTCTTTAATTTCTGCCGGGGAAAACCCAATAGCATTTGATCATGATTGCCGTGAAGGTATTTGTGGTACATGTAGTGTTTCTATCAATGGGCGTGCACATGGACCCTTACAAGGTGTTACAACGTGCCAATTACACATGAGAAGTTTTAATGATGGTGATGTATTGGTTATTGAACCATGGAGAGCGTCTGCTTTCCCAGTTATCCGAGATTTAATTGTTGATAGAACTGCGTTCGACAGAGTCATGGAATCTGGGGGATATGTGTCTGTTAAAACTGGTGGTACTCCGGATGCTAATGCTATTGCTATTCCAAAATTTGATGCAGACCAAGCAATGGATGCCGCGGCATGTATTGGATGTGGGGCATGTGTTGCTTCGTGCAAAAATTCCTCTGCTATGTTGTTTGTTGGTGCAAAAGTTTCTCAATATTCTTTACTTCCCCAGGGTAAAGTTGAACGAAAAACTCGTGCACTCAATATGGTTGAACAAATGGATGAAGAAGGATTTGGAAGTTGCACAAATACGGGTGCGTGTGAAGTAGAGTGCCCGAAGGAAATTTCAATTGTAAATATTGCACGTTTAAATAGAGAATTCTTTAAAGCTAGTATTTGTTAGTTAAAAATTTTAAAGTTCTTAAAGTGGACGTATAGCCTTAATCAATAATCAATTTAATAAGTATTGTTTGTTGGAAGAGATTTTTTGAGAATAAAATTTAGTGTGAGGTAAGTTCAAACACAACTGGAACAGTTTGCCAAACACCCACCTTTTTATCGCGCTGTTGAGCTGGTTTCCATTTAGATTTTAACACAGCATCTAAAGCAGCTTCATTTAGTCCAGTATTTGGTATTCCTTTTTGGATATGCGCTTCGGTAACATTACCTTTATCATCAATGAAAAATTGCACCCACACCTTCCCTTCAATTCCTGCTTCTTGAGCAATTTCAGGATATATAGGTCGAATTGGAATTCTTGCCTTGGGTGGTTTATCATAAGGAATAAAAAGTACTTTTGGACCATCATCAATTGGTGGTAAATCTTTCCAGTCTTCAAAATCTTCAAAATCAGTATCTTCAATTGTAATGTCTTCATCAAAGAATTCATCTTCAGAGGCAACTGGTACTGATGGTCTTGCAGGGGGCTCTGGTAGTTTAATCTGTTCTGTTTGTGGAATATCAAAAGTTTCAATTTCCTCAACCACGGTCATGTTAATTTTTTCAGCTTCACCTAAAAATCTAGGGAAAATATAAAATATTAAAGAAACACCAAGCAACACGCCAACAGTAACTTCACGAATTCTAACAGGATAATGTTCTGTTAAAGGATCAACTCTCATAATTAATTCTTCTGTGGCAATGCAGAATAAGACAACTTAAGTGCCTGTGCATTCCGTAGCTGTGTATGAATATCTGTAATCAGTTTCATGGTTGAATTTTCATCTGACTTTAGAGAAACTGTTAGTTTGGGGTTTTTTGATACCTTAGTATACATCATTCCACCCAAGCTATTAATATTAATAATTCTGTCATCAACAGAAATCAAACCATCTTTTGTTGTCCACACATACGTTGTATGCCGTTTACTTTCTAACTTTTCAATCATTTTAGCATGTGGCATAATTACATCAAGTCCTTCATATTCTCTCATTACTGTTGTAACCATAAAAAATATGAGTAACATGAAAATAATATCAGGCATAGATGATGTAGAAATTTCTTTTTTTGAGTGTGTTTTTCTTACGATTTTCATTTAAAAACTCGGTGGATTGGCTATCGATATTTTTTGAGCATTTCCCGCCTTGAGCTGATCTAATACTTTTATATAATCAGTATATTTTGTTCGAGGGTGGGTTTGAACAGAAAATATCACATTTGGATTTGAAGCAAGTTTCTTTTCCACTGTGCTTTTAATATTCTTTGTGATAATTGGCTTGTCATCTAATAGAACTTTACCGGATTCATTCACTAAAATATTAACGATATTTTTTTTGTTTACTTCAAGTTCATTCCCTTCTGCAGGTAACACCAAACTAATTCCTTTGTCCATGGAGATAGTTGTGGTTACCAAGAAGAAAACCAATAGCAAAAATGCAATATCTGCCATTGATGAAGAATTAACTTCTTGAGTTTCGGTGCGTTTATTTTTAATCATGTAAGATTAAACTCTAATTATTTTTTATCAGCTATACTATGAAGTAGCGCAGTAGTACTTTTTTGTAAAGTAACTATTTGATGGTCAATAATATACATTACTGTATTTTGTAATATTTGAAGAACAACAGCAACTACAAGACCAAATGCAGTAGTAAGCAGAGCAACAGAAATACCACCAGCAACAACAGCGGGTGAAATATCATTTGCCATTTTGATGTCGTTAAATGCTTGAATCATCCCCCACACGGTTCCCAAGAAACCAAGCATAGGAGCGGTTGCAATACATAGTGAAATCCAGGTCATATTTTTTTCAAGTGATGCCATTTCAATACTACCTGAATGATCTAATGCTTTTTCAGCTTCGTCAACACCTTTGTCGGCACGCTCTAATGCTGCTAAACATAAATTTGCAACAGGGCCAGTAGCTCCTTCACATATTGTAGAGGCCTCTTTAACACCTTTACTGCGTACGGTATCAGCCACTTCTAAAGCAAAATCTTCGTTACTTGATAAGCCTTTAACTAGGTGATAAAGTCTTTCACCAACAAAAACAAAACCAATTACAAAAATCCCTAAAATTGGCCACATGAAACCACCACCATCTATAAACAATTGAACCATTATGTTTCCTTCCTATTAATTTTTAAATAATTATAACGATATTTAAATCTAAACATATACAAATACAGTTGCAAATTTTAGGGATTATTCACCCTATCAACAAAGAAAAATGTTTAACGATTTGATATAAGTTTTTGAGCATCTTCAAAATGATTTAATGCTTCCTTAACTTGTTTGTCTGTATCTAATAATTTCTGATAAAAATACGATTTTCCCCATACTGAACTAGCAACTTCAGATAATATTCTATTTTCGATATAATCCCAATCTTCTTCAAGGTCAGATTCTTCAAATTCTATTTCTTTTGCTTCAAGCCATTTGAAAAATGACTTACGGTCTTTTTTGTTCATTGAAAAAGAAGACGCAAATTCTGCAAATGTCATGTCTCCAATATTACTTTTTAGTTTATCTGCATAGTTGAAAGGTAGTCTATCAGAATGTGTGAGAATAGTTTGAGTACTTGGTGTTAGATCTAAATCAATCTCAACATAAAAATCCGGGGTAATTCCACCACCACCATACACCGTTCTTCCCTGCTTTGTTTTAAAATGTGGTCGCTCAGTCCCTGTTGAATCCGAAAGCTCTCTATTTTCTTTTGCAAGGTCAGTATAGTAATTATCCAGTCCATCATCATAAGGTCGTTGAATAAGCCGCCCTGAAGGTGTGTAATATCGTGCAATTGTAATTCGTGAAGCGGACCCATCACTAAGAGGATATTGTCGTTGCACCAATCCTTTGCCAAAACTTGTTTCGCCAACTACAATTCCTCTATCTAAATCTTGAAATGCACCAGATACAATTTCACTAGCACTTGCAGATCCGCGATTAATAAGTATAACAACCGGGTAATCTTTATCAGAATATTGGCTACGTGCTTTATATGCTTGGCTTGACCCACGAATACGTCCCTTGGTAAACAATAGGGTGTCTCTACTGTTAATAAACATATCCATAATTTTAATGGCTTGATCCATCATTCCACCACCATTATTTCTTAAATCAATTAGGAGTTGGCTCATCCCTTGGTTTTCAAGTGTTTCCAATGCCTCTCCAACTTCTTTCGCAGTTGTTTGAGCAAAACGATTTACTTTAACATACCCTGTTTCATCATCAATCATAAAAGTTGCAAGCACACTATGAATGGGTATTTTATCACGGACAAGCGTAACATCAAAATCATCAGAACCGCTTCGCATTATAGTTACTTCAACTTTAGATCCTTTGGGACCACGAAGCTTAGTAAGTACTTCTTTTTGTGTGATTTTGTATGCTGATTCACCATCTATTTTTGTGAGTTTATCTCCAGTTTGTAGCCCTGCTCTATCTGATGGTGTTCCGGGGATGGGAGTAATAACAGTAATGTATCCATCTAAAATTGCAAACTCAATCCCAATGCCGTCAAACTCGCCCTCAAATTTTTCTTGGACAGTTTCAAAATTTTTCTCAGAAATATAGGTTGAATGTGGGTCTAATCTTTCCAATAATCCAACAATTGCCCCTTCAAGAAGGTCGTCCATATCCACTTCTTCAACATAATTATCTGTAACAAGCCGAATTACTTGGCTCAACGTTTTCATTTTTCTAAAGTGGTCTTTAGCTGTGTCAGATTTAAAACCAAACACCAACACAATTACTAAAATGGGTAACACTATATATCGTAATTTTTTCATAATTATTCTCTATTGTTGAACTTGTTTAAAAAATTCTTCAAAGCAAACCTTATTTCTAGACTTCGATGCAACTATTTGACCGTTTATCAGCACGGTTGGAGCACTTTTAATTCCATGTTTGCGTGCCTTGAGTCGTTCAAATTTTATATCATTTATATACTCTTTATTATTAATTCTAGAAATCATTGTTGAACCATCCATGCCAATTTTGTTGGCTATTCGTTCTAAGGTATTTAAGGACAACCCTTTCTTAGAGTCCTGGATTTTAAACTGTGCTTCAGCCATTTCAAAGAACAATCCTTCTTCTTTTGCTATATGCAATGCTTGGATTTGAATATATGAACGCTCCCAAAGAGGAATCATTTTAAATACAAAATATACATCAGGGTGGGTTTTAATCAATTCTCGCATTACGGGTTCTAGTTTTCTACAATGTGTACAATTGGGATCAAAATATTCAATGATTGTTATGTTTGAATTTGGGTTTCCTGCAGTAACATCATTCTTGTTGAGCAAGTCTTTGTAATTAGTTATAATTTCTGTACTTTGGTTATAGGAACAATCTTTTGGATTAAAATCCCCTAAATCATCTTTGTTTCTCTCGTTTTGTTCGGAAGGGTCTGGGTTGTTATCAGTTAAAATATCTTGTGATTTAAAATATGCAATATCTACAATTGAAACTACACACACTGTAATTATTGCTTTCTTGAAAAATTCTTTTTCTGCAACGTTTGTATGCAATGATGGAATCCTGTGTTTTGCAAAATACACCATTTGACTAATAAATAGGAGTGTGGTTACAACTGCTGACATTAAACATAATGCGCAAAATTCTCCTAAAACAAAATACTGGGTATAAATTAAATAAATGGAATATAATAGTCCTGCACAAATCATGAGGAGTCGGATTAGTCGAAAATATTTTTGTTTGTTGCCATCTGAGTTAAGGATTAATACGCCCATACTTGATAATATTAAATAGAATAGTAATCCCCAATACACATTTGAGATTCCTAAAAATTTACTATATTCACTATCTAAAACTGATTCGCAATCAAATGCTTCTTCCACGCCTTCTAATGTTGTAAAGCCCATACATCCTCTATCAAACCCTCTGCTATCTTGAATCCAAAGGTGTACTGCAACTAGCACCCCAATAAGTGATATTGCAATTAAAAGTCTATCAAATTTTCGTATTGTTCTCATAAGTTTCTATATTTACTAAAAAATCAATCATGAAAGTTAGGTAAAATCTCATTATCTAAGTTATCATTAAATAATATTAACCTAAATTGTTCCTTAGGGTGTTGATTTTGATTGGTATTAAAAATATTAAAGTCCACCCAATTTTAAACACTTTATGAAATACTCTCAAACAAAAAGGGTATGATATTATTTGCCAAATTTTTGCAAATATTTCTTTGCAAGGAAATTAAAAGTCTGTACCTTTTAGGTTACTTATGAAACGAAAAATTACCAAATTATCAGCAAACCAAGACAAGTTGGTTGTTAAGGGTGCGCGAGAGCACAACTTAAAAAATATAGATTTAGAGATACCCCGCAATCAACTGGTTGTAATTACCGGTTTGTCTGGTTCAGGAAAATCTTCTTTAGCGTTTGATACCATTTATGCAGAAGGACAACGGCGATATGTTGAATCCCTTTCTGCATATGCCCGTCAATTTTTAGGAATAATGGAAAAACCAGATGTTGATAATATTGAAGGATTATCTCCAGCTATTTCTATTGAACAAAAATCAACTAGTCGGAACCCACGATCTACGGTTGGAACCATTACAGAAATTTACGATTATCTCCGACTTCTATATGCAAGAGTTGGGAAACAACATTGCCACAAATGTAAGGGGGAAGTTAAAAAACAAACTGTTCAACAAATTGTAGATCAAATAATGAGCATGGATGGGGGAGTAAAATTTCAAGTACTAGCCCCCGTTGTTCGTCAGAAAAAAGGCACCTTTAAAGACGTGTTGTCTTCGATTGCTCGAGAGGGATTTGTAAGGGTTCGGATAAATGGTAAAACGCAAAACCTAAGTGATTCAATATCGTTAAAAAAAACCAAAAAACATAGTATTGAAGTATTGATTGATCGTTTGGTTGCCAAAAAAAGTATGCAGGAACGACTAACTGCATCTGTAGAGCTTGCACTAAAAGTGGGGAATGGATTGGCTATTATAGACCAAATTGGTGGTGGTGAACATTTGTATAGCGAGCATTATTCATGCCCACAATGTGATATCTCTTTTGAAGAATTACAACCCCGACTATTTTCATTTAACTCCCCGTTTGGTGCCTGTCAAGATTGTGGAGGACTTGGAACCCAAATGTCAATTGATGCAGAATTGGTTGTTCCAGACAAACGAAAAAGTTTGGTGCAGGGGGTAATTGAGCCCATCGGAGAACAACCTCGAGGAAATTGGTATAGTGCTATTCTGAAAAGCTTGGCTAAACATTATAATTTTGCATTTACAACCCCTTGGATGGACTTAGGATTAGAAGTTCAACGGGTTTTGCTGCATGGCACAAAACCAGATGAAAATATTACCATGCAATACCAATCTGACAAGTTTAAAGGTGAATATAAAGGTAGTTTTGAAGGGGTCATTCGCAATTTACAACGCAGGTATGAGCAAACAAAATCTGGACATATGCGTGAGTGGATTGAAAAGTATATGACCATTCAAAAATGTACTACATGTAAAGGATCCCGATTAAAACAATCTTCCCTTGCTGTACATATTGACAAAAAAAATATTTACTCACTTACTGAGGAAACTATTGGTACCCTGCATGATTTTTTTCAAAACCTTTCATTGACAAAACGAGATGAAGAAATTGCAGAACAAATAACCAAGGAAATAAAATCTAGGTTGGGATTTTTAGTAAATGTTGGGTTGAGTTATTTAACATTAAGCCGATCAGCAGGAACTCTCTCTGGAGGGGAGGCACAACGAATTCGTTTGGCAACTCAAATTGGTTCACAACTTATGGGGGTCTTGTATATTTTAGATGAACCATCCATTGGTTTACATCAACGGGATAATCGGCGATTAATTCACACCCTCGAACATTTGCGTGATTTAGGAAATACAATAATTGTAGTTGAGCATGATGAAGAAACAATTCGCTCCGCTGATTGGGTTGTTGATATGGGGCCAAAGGCAGGTATCCATGGTGGTGAAATTATTTTTTCTGGACAACCTGAAAAAATTGAAAAATGTGGTGCATCTATTACTGGGCAATATTTATCGGGGAAATCTGAAATTCCAGTGGCAAATAAACGAAGAAAGGGAAACGGAAAATCGGTTGTAATTAGTAAGGCTAGGGGTAACAATTTAAAAAAGGTAAATGCAACTATTCCTCTAGGGAAATTTGTGTGTGTTGCCGGTGTTTCGGGTTCCGGGAAATCATCTCTCATCAACCAAACTCTTTATCCAACGCTTGCTCGTGAATTTTATGCAAGTCAAAAAAAATCGCTTCCTTTTGATTCAGTCGATGGTCTTCTTTATTTGGATAAAGTCGTGGATATTGACCAATCGCCAATCGGTAAAACACCGCGATCAAATCCTGCAACATATACGGGTTTGTTTACACATATTCGTGATTTGTTTAGCCAGCTTCCTGAAGCACAAATACGGGGATATAAGCCAGGTCGATTTTCATTTAATGTGAAAGGTGGTCGATGTGAAGCATGTCAAGGTGTAGGGCTCATTAAAATAGAAATGCACTTTCTAGCTGATATGTACGTCCAATGTGAAGACTGCAAAGGAATGCGTTATAATCGTGAAACGCTGGAAGTTACATATCGTGGGAAAAATATTTATCAAATATTGGATATGACCATTGAGGAGGCAGTGGAATTTTTCCAACATCACCACTCTACATCGCGAAAATTAAAAACCTTGTTCGATGTTGGGTTGGGTTATATCAAACTTGGTCAACAAGCAACCACACTTTCTGGAGGTGAGTCGCAACGGGTTAAGTTAGCTTCAGAATTATCTCGGGTTGGTACAGGTAGAACGATGTATATTTTAGATGAACCCACAACAGGATTGCACTTTGAAGATGTAAAAATGTTGCTCGATGTGCTACAAGGATTGGTGGAAAAAGGAAATACAGTGGTTGTAATTGAACACAACCTCGATGTAATTAAATCTTCAGATTGGATAATTGATTTGGGGCCCGAAGGCGGTGATGGTGGTGGAAAAATTATTGCAGAAGGAACTCCTGAACAAGTGAGTCAAATTAAGTCTTCATTTACAGGGCAATTTTTAAAAGAAATTTTATAGTGATACTGTATATTTCCAAAATTATAATTACCTCTATTTTAGTTATTCTTATATCAGAAATTTCAAAACGTAGTTCATTTTTTGGGGCATTACTTGCATCTGTTCCAATGGTATCAATTTTAGCATTGATTTGGCTCTATGTTGATACAAAGAATATTCCAAAAATAATTGATGTTGCCAATCATATTTTTTGGTTTGTGTTTCCATCGATAGTCTTTTTTATTGTTTTCCCCTTACTTTTAAAGCGAGGAATAGATTTCTATTTTTCATTAGGAATTTCTGTTATTGCAACTTTATTTAGTTACTTTTTGATCGGGTTCATTTTAAATCAATTTGGAATCAAACTCTAACAAATAGCATTCTTTCCTGCAACATGTCCTGTTGAAAATGCTGCTTGCAAATTGAATCCGCCAGTATCAGCATCAACATCAATCACCTCACCAGCAAAATACAAACCATTTACACGTTTTGATTCCATTGTATTTGGATTAATTTCTTTTGTAGAAACACCGCCGGCAGTAACAATTGCAGCAGCAAGTGGTCTATTTCCTGTAATGGTTAGAGAAAATTCTTTTAACAACATCCGTAGTGTTTTCCTTTGTTTTGACGATATGGCACTACATATTAAATCGTGATGAAACTGTAGTTTTTCAAGAAATACAGTTATCATTTTTTGAGGTAAAATATATTTGAGATAATTTTTAAATTTCAATTTATGGTGTTCTTGAAAGTCTCGAATTAATTTCTTATCCAAGACTTTGTGGTCCATTGCAGGCTTTAAATCTATTTTCATTTCAACAGATTTTTTATTATGCAAGGCAATCATAACTTCGCGACTAGTTCGTAATACAATTGGACCTGAAACGCCAAAATGAGTAAACAACATTTCTCCAAAATCTTCAACACATTTTTTGCCATCAATCCAATATGAAGCCCTTACATTTCGCAGACTAAGTCCTTGAAGCTGTTTTGCTGTTTCTCCTGCAGTCTCTAATGGGATGAGCGCAGGATGTATTTCGGTGATATTGTGCCCCAATTTTTTTGCAAGTTTAAATCCATCTCCTGTTGAGCCAGTAGAAATATATGATGCCCCTCCTGTCGAAACAATCACTGAGTCTGCAATATGTGTGGATCCGTCTTCTAATTGAACTCCTGTAATACAATTGTTTTCTGCCGTTAAATTTGTTACGTTATAGTTTGTTCGAATGCGTGCACCACTTTGGGTTGCAAACTTTTTTAAGGCATTTACAACATCATTGGCATTGTTACTAGTTGGGAAAATTCTTCCCCCTCTTTCAACTGTTGTGTGTACCCCGTAGGAGTGAAAAAAATCGAGAACATCATCGCGAAAATATTGATTAAATGCTTGTCGTAAAAACCGACCATCAGGGTGGATTTGTTGAATAAATTCTCGCAAGGGCATCACGTTTGTAATATTGCAACGACCTTTCCCGGTGATGCGAAGTTTAAGACCAATGCGTGGTTTCTTTTCGAACACATATACTTCCGCACCGAGAGATGCAGATGTTCCGGCTGCCATTAATCCTGCAGCACCCCCACCAATAACTATTACTTTTTTCAGTGTTCTTCTTTTTCGGGGGGAGTTACTTTGACTTCATTGTCGCAGGGGTCGCAGGGGTTTTCAAATACTTGAATAGAGTAATTGTAGTCAGAGGTTGTTCCAAATTGATCAGTTACAATTAGTTGAACCGTTTGAATGCCTACATCCTCTTGGGTGGGCGTCCACAGTAGAACGCCGGCAGTATCTAAAAACATAATATTGGGTGACGTGCTGTGTTTCATATCTAAGAAAATATCCGAAAAAACTTCCTTTTTGCCGAACATATTTTCTGCTTGGGGTGTAAACAAATAATCCATTCCTACAAATGCTTCTGGCTCCATTGAGTTGGTAATTTTGGGTGAGTCATATACCAAAATAGATAGGTTTTGTGATGTCCGACTGGTGGGATGACCATCACTTATTTTAATTTCAAAATTATGATGTCCTAAATCTGAATGACTCGTCTCCCACATTAATTCACCCGTGTTTTCATCTAGCTTTACAGACGAATAGGTATATGTTGAATCTGAAATGATAGGTGATATTGTAAATGATTGGTTATCGTTATTGCTATCTTTAACAATTATTTTATGTTTCAATTTTTCACCAGACTTAACTTTAATTGCATTATCTGAAGTAATTTTAGGAATATCATTTACAAATACTTCAAATGAATGATTTACTGTTTCAACACCGTCAAAAATTGAAATAATAAACATTTGATTTCCAAATTGATTTTCTTGTGGAATCCATTCAAGTAAATTATTTTCAATAAGCTCAACATTGTTTGGTGATTGGGTTAACAATGTCAAGTGTTCAAAAGGAGCATTGTCGATAGATAGAGTGTTTTCATCTTCAAACACTAAATTATATCTTAAAGTATCTCCAAGATTTATAAAAGACGGTGGTTGGCTAATTATTTTTGGTAATTTATTTACATAAATTGTTCCAGTAAAACTTGTAGAGGTAAATTCATCTGAAAGCTCTACTGTATAAGTTGACAACCCAATTTGAGTTGGATTCCAATTCAAAGTACCGGCGCCATCTAACACCATGCCTTCCGGGGATGATAATAATTTCCACTCCATACTAGGCAGGGAATTAGAATCAAAACTTGTTAGTTTTGTATGAAACGCTTCGCCTTCTTTTAAGATGGTATTAACAGGTGGGCGTTGAGCAATTACCGGGGGTGCATTCACAAAAATTTCAATATCTACGGAACTCGATGTAATTCCATCGCTCACAATTAAAGTTATATTATGAGAGTCCACTTGAGTAATTAATGGAATCCACCGAATGATACCTTGTGCGTCCACATACATGTTTTCTGGAGCATACAAAAGTTCATATTCTTTGGTCTGATCTTCTCCTATTTGCGATATTTCAGGAATAAATTCAAATTCTTTATTCACCTCTGTTGTTAGATTCGCAGGTGGTGGCGTTATAAATATCTTTGGGTGTACTACAATATTGAATTGATATGAATCCAAAGCAAATTCATCTAAAACTACCACTTCAAATGTGCCACTACCAGCTTCTAAATCTGGAATCCATTGAAAAGTAGTGTCAGATACAATGAGATAGTTGGATTGATTTGAGTTAACCTGTAAATCAATATTTGTATCAATGTTTCTGTCTAAAATTTTGATTGGTATCTGAATCGTATCGCCACTAATTACCAAGTATTCTTCTGTTGTATTAAAAATTTTAGGGGGGTCATTAACATAGAGCAATAGCGTGTCAGATTGAGTAAAGCTGGAATCTTTTCTAGAAAAACTAACATCACTATCATCGACTTGTTTAACTAATTTTCCATCAATTCGGTATTTAGAATCAAAGCGTAATTCGTGGTAACCTAACGCATTTAGTCCGGGTGTCCATTGAATAGAAAATGTTTCTTCATCTAATTGAAGCCCCTTGGGAATATTGTGGCTTTCAAATGCAATTAATTGCGAAGAAGTATCTGTCTGCAAACTGTATTCAAATGTTGTATTTAGCGGAATAATCTTTTGTGCGGTTCTACTATCCGTTTTTTGTAGAGAGGGATCAACTGATAACCCGAGGCTTATTATTGCTAGTTCTGGTGAGTGTCCGCCATGAACAACTAATAAGTTTTGTGTGTTGGAAAATATCAGATAGTTTACATTGCTGATATCTTCTGAGAAAAATATTGGGGTAATGATTTCAGATGGTAAATCATTAATGGTTCTAACTATGTCTCCATTGTTTTGAATCAACAATGTAAGCGGAATACCATCTATATTAATTTTTTCTATCCCCAATAATATTTCGGATGATGAAAATACAATTGAATTTGTGTTGGATGAATAAATCGATTTATCTTCCAATTGGACTAAATTATTCGAAAATATTGATTTTGTTGTTATTGGTAAAATCTGTGTGTTGACTACAGAGGATGTCTTTTTGCTCGCTAAAAACCCAGTGGTTTCATCTCCGTTATTCACAATTAATAATGACTGTTCTTTTATATTTTCTGTTTGGAGTGTATAAATATCAAGTGAATTTACAGTATTATTAACAAAATCTTTACCTGGTTTACTTAGGGTTATAAACTTGTTTTTTTCAAAATCACCCACTACTACAAATCGTTTTGGACCACCAAAATTAATAGCAAATTCATAGTCGGGATCATCGTCCCAATGTAATAAGGCACATTTTTTGGGGAATAGTTGAGAATTATCTTTTATTGGAATAGGGGAAGATATGGTTGGGTTTGTAGAAAACCCTGTCGGCGTTAGTTGAAAAATGTGCAAAAGTGCTGATTCTTCGGTATTAATCACTAATAATAATTCTGGATTTCCATCTCCATCCAAATCTCCAAAAGTTGCATCAATAATTTCGTTTTGTTGATTTTCAACAGAATATGACCACATTTTATTCAAACTGCTCTCACTCACAATTTCGTACAAACTAACAGAGCGATGAACAATTTCACCATCGAGAGCAATAAAATCTAGGTGCCCATTTTGATTTATGTCATTTGTGTTTATTTTAGGCACAAAGGCTGTCTCAATCGAAAAAGAGTTTGCGCTCAAAATAGCGGTTGCTAAGATTATAATTGCGTAAAAATATTGTCTCATTTTGTTTCTTGTGAGCATATATTAATCATAAATTTAGGGGGATTCAGTTCTTAAAACAAGCGGAAGAAATCATTTCAATTTAGAAAATGAGGAAATTATGAAAAATATTTGGGGTTTTATTGCAATTATTGGGTGGTTGTGTGCCATTGATGGGGCAAACATCACAATCTATAATTCTGGAAACAGTTTTGTTCAAGAAGAGAGAATAATGTATCAGAATAATGTCCATAATAATATTCTCAGATTTGAAGATTTGCCAGCAAATATATTGGAAGACCATATTCATATTCAGTCAATTGGGTTTGATATATTGACCAAAGAATTACAACGGTATTCAATTTCAGAAAATGAATTTTTAAAACAACATCTGGAAAAAATAATTCATTTGGTGGGGTATGATTCTAATGGAAAGGTGTCTGAAACAACAAAGGGAAGATTGATTTCTTTAAAAAATGGACGTTTATTTGAAATCGATGGACAATATGTTTTTAATCCGCCACTCACGCCATTGTTTGATACAAAAAACATCCAACTTGATTCTGCGCCAACATTAAAATGTGAAATTGAAAATAGTAATTTTCCAAGCGATGCCAAATTATCTTATTTTGTTTCGGGATTAAAGTGGGTAGCAGAATATGATCTAGCGATTGATAGTGCCGGTGTCGGGGCAATATCTGCTTGGTATGTGTTGACAAATAGTTCAGCCACCCCTTTTGAGAATGCAACCATTTCATTATTAGCTGGAGATGTACGACAACCATTATCGGCCAGCCCAAAGTCTACAAATCGTTTGCTAGAGTCTGCTAGCCTCTCAGGTGGTTTCTCGGTTTCAACAACAGATTATACGATGTTTAACATACCTCAAAAAGTAGATTTGAGGGATAACTCTACTAAGCGGAGTGTCTTTTTCAATGTTGAAAACATCCCCGTTTCGCGTGAATACTATGTAAAACACTCATTGGGATATAGGCCTCAATCAAGCAAAACATCTATTCCTGTTCAAATTCGATATGGGTTGGGGTCGTCTGAAATTGGTGTGTATCATATTCCTGCTGGAAATGTGAACGTGATAGAAAATAATACTTTTGTTGGGTCGGTAAACATTCCATTAACTCAAAAAGGTGAAAAAATTTACTTACAAACAGGAAGTACATTAGATATTTCTTCAAAGGTTGTTGTGGAATCTTATGAAGTAGGCCGACGAGAAAATAAAGTAGATGTGGTAGTTCAAATCAATAATACTAGAGATGAAACAACAATTTTACAATGGGTGGAACAATTTTCGGGTGAGTGGGAGATAAAGAATCCGTCCGTTCCATTTAAAAAGCAAAATAGTTCGGAGGCGGTGTTTGATATAGAATTACCAAAAAACAGTGAATTCTCCTTGTCTTTTTCTGTACATATTAAACGAAACTAATGCAAAAAATAAAACATATCATTTGGGATTGGAACGGTACCCTATTAAACGATACGTGGCTGTTTGTTGAGGTAATGAATTCTGTTTTGTCCAAACGCAATATGCCCTTAATAACAAAAGAAATTTACCGTGATGTTTTCACCTTTCCCGTGAAGGATTATTACATAAAATTGGGCTATGATTTAGAGAAGGAGTCCTTTGAAACAGCTGGATTGGAGTTCATAGACGCATATCATAAACGTCAATTTGATGCAGATTTGTTTGATGATGCTCTTCCATTTTTAGATGGGTGCTTGGAGAAGGGAATCACACATTCTATTGTCTCTGCCCAAAACCAAGTAACCTTAGGTGCTTTGGTAAACCATTATAACATTACCCATAAATTTAACCATATTTGTGGACTTCATAATCATTATGCTGACGGTAAAACCCATGTTGGTCATAAAGTAATGGATAAATTACCCTTTGAAAAAGATGAAATTTTATTTGTTGGCGATACAACCCATGATGCAGAAGTAGCTCATGCAATTGGGGTAAGTTGTCTACTTGTTTCTAGGGGGCACAATTCAACCAATCGGTTGCTTGAAACTGGGTGTAAGGTTGTTCAATCTTTGCATTTAGGCAATCTGTTTTAGATTTTAACG
>CAYNTS010000007.1:0-52653 GCA_964400495.1 uncultured bacterium
TCTGTTTCTTTTTTACTCAAATCCTAAAAAGTACTAATTATTGTGAAGAACCATATTTGTTAGATTGTGAAACTGAATTTAATACTATAAATTAAGTGCTCTGAAATTGAGTTAATAAAGGATTTATGTTAAGTATTGCACAAAAAACCACATTATTTATAAAATTATTAGGATTTACCAAAATTCCTATGATTTTCTTTTGCCGACCAAAAGTTATTCAAATATCAGATGAATCTTTATCGGTAAAGATAAAACTAAAACGACGAACTCAAAATCATTTAAAAACAATGTATTTTGGTGTGCTTGCAGTTGGGGCGGATTTAGCAGGTGGGGTATTGGCAATGCGTCATATTAATCAAATTGATAAAAAAGTAGTTCTTGTATTTAAAGACTTTAAAGCTGAATTTCATAAACGAGCAGATGACGATGTAGTATTTTCATGTTCAGATGGTTTAGCAATAAAAGATTTGGTGCAAAAAGCGTCTAAAACAGGTGAAAGACATAATCTTCCACTAAAATTAACAGCAACGGTACCCAGTAAATATGGTGATGAACCTGTTGCATCATTTATTCTAACACTATCCATTAAGAAAAGAAGTAGATGATTAGAATTTTACTTTTTCTTTTTGTGTTTTTTATTGGATGTGGCAACAATGTTGTTGATGATAATTCAATAATTGATGATAATTATTTAGATTTAATTTTTGTTTGTGACCAAATGAATGATGAAGTTGTCATTATTAATCAAATTAGTGGTGTAATTATTGAAACAATTTATATAGATGATGATTTAGTTAACTATCCAGAAGAAGTTGATCACACCCCGCATTTTATCTCTATTGATGAAACCAATGAATTTTGGTTTGTTACATGTATTTCTAGTGGGTTGATTCTTCAATATTCTCTTGAAACTAATTCCCTTATAGATTTTATTGAAGTGGGTGATTCACCAGCATTAATGGTAGTTGATGAACCAAGTCAAAAATTATATGTCTCCCGAATGATGCCAATGGGAAATATGGGAGCAAATTCTAACATTATTCAATCTATTTTATATAATTCTTTGGGGTTTGAAAGCAACACCATTGAATATGAACTAGAATCACCAGCCCCTCATGGAATAGCCATTACTGATGATGGTGCAAACATTTTCACTACAAGTAATACTGCAGACTGGCTGTATAAAATTAATACCCAAACTAACACCATAGAAGATATAGCACTTGAAATAAATACACAACCTGATTTTGCAATAATGAGATTAAAACCTATTCAATGTGTATATCTACCAAATAATCGATTGGTCGTTTCTTGTTCTGCAGGTTCATCTTATAATTCGCACACTGGAATTACTGAAAAATTTCTTGGACAAATCCAGCTTTGGGATACAGATTCTATGACACTTTTAGATACTCTTCAATTTGATTGGAAATCGAGCCCATGGCATATTCAAAGAAATTCTGATGGAAGTCAAGTATATGTGGCATTATCTGGTGATAATTTATATGAAGGTAGTGCCGGAGTTGCTTCAATTTTTGTAGAAGGTGATAGTCTTGTATTAACTTGGCAAACCCATAATAATAATTTTCAAGGCTTACATGGTGTGGATGTATCTCAGGATGATGAGACTATTTTTGTTTCAGGTAGAAATGATGGATATTTACATGTTTTGGATGCAAATTCAGGCAATTTATTAAACTCAATTCCAATTTCACCAACTATGCCAAAATTGGGCGGGGTTGCCACAGTGAAAACTCAATGAAATTTATAATATTAATTTTATTTCTCTTTATTATTAGCTGTAGCAATTCTGATTACACAAATCTATCTGAATATGGTGAAAAATTATATACCTTAGATGACAACGGAAACGTTATTGATACTGAAATTGCAATTAGTGATTTTACACCTGCAACCGAATGTGAAGAATGTCATGAAGAACATTACGATGAATGGCAACATTCAATGCATGCGTATGCAATGAAAGATCCTGTATTTTTTTCTGGGTGGAATGGGGAACAGTCACATAGACCCGATACAGGTGAACGATTTTGTATTCAATGTCATTCACCAGTTGCATTTACAACTGGAACAGATTTAAGTGATTATGAAACACCTGAAACGGTGGAAAACTCTGATTTACCCGAAAGTATTAAGGAGGGAATTGCGTGTGATTATTGCCATAGTTTAACTGGGCTATCATCTACCGTTCATGCACTCGATAATATTGCAGCCAATGCTGAACATCATCTGTTTCCGGGCGAAAATATAAAATTTGGTCCTATTCAAAACCCAGAACCAACCTCGTTTCATGAGTCTGTATATTTACCCATTTATAAAGAATCTGAAATTTGCTTACCTTGTCACGATATAACAGTGCGTGGAGTAGAAGCAGAAATAACCTTTACAGAATGGAGTAGAATAAACTCATTTTCAATGAGTGGTGAATTTTCATGTCAGGATTGTCACATGTTAGAAAAGGCAGATGGGTCACATGACCATAGTTTTGCTGGTGTAGATGTGGATTTAAGTTTATCTCCAGATGATAATCCTCAAATTGATAAAATTATCGAACTCTTATCAAGTGCATTGAAAATTGATTTTTGGACACCCTTAAATCAACTTTCTAACTCAGTTTCTGTTGGTGAATCATTAAGCATACCAATATCAGTAGAGAGTTTAACAGCACATAGTATTCCATCTGGTGTTCCTTTTGCACGAGAAATGTGGTTGGAAATTGTGGTTGAAGATGAAAATGGTTTAATAATATTTTCAAATGGTGAAATTGAATCAAACTCAACAGAGTTAGATTATTCAGACTCAGAATTATTACTTTTCACAGCACACATGTTTGACGAAATTGGAGATACAACTTTAGCAGTAACTGATGTCCATGATATGACGAATACTTCACTTTCCGGTATGTCCACAAGGTACCACACCTATACCTTTGATATCCCTTCCGAAGTAGGAGAAAACCTAATCATCACTGCAAAGATGAAATTTAGACCATTTAAACCAGCCATTTTACAGGGTGGACATGCTAATTTATTGCTAAATCTCCCCGTATTTGGAATGGATAGTATTACTACAGTAGTTTCCGTTCAGCGTTGAGTAAAATAATTCTAGGTGTTATTTTCATATTAATGTCACTTCTTTACGGAGTACAATTTGAATATGCAATCCAACATCCAGAAATAATAATTAATGAAATCACATTGCAATCTCCCTTTTTTGGAGGGTTTAATACACCCAAAATTCAATGGGTTGATTGGGATGATGACCAAGATATTGATGTATTTATCTTAGATGAAGATGGTATTATTCGATTCTATCAAAATAATGGGGATAGTTATACATCAAACTTTGAATTGATAAACTTATCATTTCAACAAATTAGTAACATCCGTTGGTTTCATTTTGCAGATTTCAATAATGATGAATTGATAGATTTGATGACCCAAAATCCAGTAGAAACCGATCAAATATTGTTTTATTCGGATATAAAAACTGAGGTAATTAACCCAATAGAAGTTTTAAACAATGAAGGAAATCCTGTTCTTAGTGATGGAGTTATGACCCCCACATTTGCCGATATTGATAATGATGGAGATTATGATTTTTTCACGGGGAATATCTACGGAACCGTTACCTTTTATGAAAATATTGCTTTAAATAATTCAATTCCAGTGTTTCAGTATATTTCTAATACATGGCAAGATATCTACATTGTAGGACCATCTGCCACTCAACGACACGGTGCAAGTGCTATCCATTTTATAGATTTAGACAATGATGGTGATTTGGATTTGTCTTGGGGAGATTACTATCAACAAAGTTTATACATTATTTGGAATATTGGAAACGCAACTGAACCAAATTTTGATATTGAAAATATTATAAGTCAATACCCTATTAATGATCCAATTGTAACAGCTGGTCAAAATATGCCTAGTTTTGCAGATATTGATGGAGATAATGATATGGATTTATTTATTACCGTTCTTTCCGGAGCGTACGGGTTTCAATTAACTAATAATTTCTATTTTTATGAAAACGAAGGGGAGTTAGGTGCTCCAAATTTTGAATATCAAACCCAAAATTATTTTCAAACGCTTGATTTTTTCTCAGATATTGCACCTTCATTTGTTGATATAGATGCTGATGGTGATCAAGATTTATTCATTGGGACTGATTTTGATATGTCAGTTATTCCATGGACAGGTCGAATAAAATTCTTTAGAAATCTCGGAAGTAATATAGCTCCTATTTACAATTTAGAAGATGCTGAATTTTTAGGAGCAAATATTGGAAATAATTTAGTACCTGAATTTGGAGATATTGACGGTGATAATGATTTTGATTTGCTAGTTGGAGATGCTAACGGTATTGTTTGGTTTTACATAAATAATGGTGATTCTGTTACCTTTGATTTTTCATCTGTGGGGCAACTTGGTTCTATAGATTTAAGTGGATTTGCGGTCCCTAGACTTTTCGATATTGATTATGACAGTGATTTAGATTTATTTATTGGAGAATCTACTGGAAATATTCAGTATTTCGAAAATACTGGTAATTCTACAATTTTTGATTTTGAGTTAGTTTCTGAAAATTTTAGTGTTATTGGAGTTGAATATAGGTCTGCTCCTGAATTTGCTGATATTGATGCAGATGGTGACCAAGATATATTAATTGGTAGTGGCAATACAAATATGAAAATATATGTGAATGATAATCAACAATTTATTCTTGATGAGACTATTGAAATACCCCTTTTAGGAAATAATTTAATTCCTAAAACAGTACTATTTGGAGAAAGTGATTTACATCTTTTTACTGGAATTTCCACTGGTGGATTATTTCATCTCAATATCATTCCATGTTTTAAAGGGGACACAACTGAAGATGAGTTAATCAACATAAATGATGTCCTACAAATTGTGAACATTATCATAGCAAATGCACAAATAACTGATTCTTTAGAATGCACAGCAGATATAAACTCGGATAATATTATAAACATCCTCGATATTGTTGAAATAGTCAATATAATAATTAGATAGAGGCAAGGTTACCTCGAGGGGATAAATTGCAAAATTGATTCACATATTGTGAAAACCCAAAAGTGTTAGTTACCACTGGGCACAGAGACACGGAGAAAACAATTGAAAGTTAAAAAAGCAGCCCAAGCCCCCAGCACCCAGCATCAATTAAAATTGTTAATGTAACAATATGTAAAATGTGACCCATGTACGTTGTTGAAATATAAATCTATGTGTAAATTTCACCGTTGCCCAAATGGGCTTTATTATTATTTAATAGGAGTAAACAGTGGCAAATTTTTGTAAAACAATTGGATTTATTTTTTTAAGTGCAGTTTATTCAAATTCATGGATAGGAATTAATTCTCAAGAGACATCACCTGCAAAAATACAATTAATTTCATCAAATATCGAGAAATCAATACTTACTTTTGAAGTTGATGGATTCAATTTGGTTCCAGTTCACACTGATGATGGTGAAAAATTTATTGTTAAGGTTGATGAAGGGACATCTATGTTGAAATTAGGTGCTCCTGACCTTGCAAAATTGACTTCATCAGTGATTATTCCAGATAATGCAAAAATGAAAGTAAACATAGTTTCTTCTGAATATCAAGACTATGAGAATGTTGAAATAGCACCATCCAAAGGAAATTTAACTAGGAAAATAAATCCAGATGATATCCCATTTTCCTATGGTGAAGCATATAATAATGATGCATTTTATCCTGGGAAACTTGCAGAATTAAGAAACCCCTATATTTTACGTGAATTACGTGGGCAAACTATCGTTGTATATCCATTTCAATATAACCCTATAAGTAAAGTATTACGGGTTTATACTACAATTACTTTAGAAATAGAATCTGATGGTGTAAATCATGTAAACCAATTGCAAAGATCACGAAATTCCATTAAAGTAGATGCAGAATTTACATCTCTATATTCTCAACAATTTGAAAACTTTGATGAAATTCGGTACGAACAAGTTAATGAAGAAGGTTCAATGTTGGTGATTTGTTATGATGGATTTATGGATGCTATGCAACCGTTGGTAGATTGGAAAAATATGAAGGGTATTCCAACAGAATTGGTAAGTTTATCTAGTATTGGTGGAACTGAATTTGATATCAAAAATTTAGCTCAAGACCGCTATTATAATAACAATCTAGCATATTTATTATTAGTGGGAGACATTAATCAAATGCCATCGATGACTGTTGGAAGCTCAAAGTCTGATAATGCATTTGCTTATATGGAAGGCAATGATTCGTATCCAGAATTTTTTGTTGGTAGATTTTCTGCTGAAAGTATTTCTCATGTTAATACCCAAGTTGAACGCACTATTATCTATGAACGATATCCAGATGCATCTACTGATTGGTATCATCGAGGATTAGGGATAGCTTCTAACCAAGGACCTGGTGATGATAATGAATATGATGATGAACATGTTGAAAATATCAGAGAATTATTACTTGACTATACCTATACAGATGTTGATGCTCAGTATGACTATTCTGGTTCACTTTCTGGCGGAATAAATACAATAAATGAGGGTGTAAGTGTAATCAATTATACTGGTCATGGCTCACTAACTTCCTGGGGAAATGGAGCACCACTTTCAAACAACGATGTTAACAACTTAACCAATGTTAATAAACTTCCATTTGTGTGGTCAGTTGCTTGCGATAATGGAGAGTTTCATTTAGGCACAAGTTTTGCAGAAGCATGGCTAAGAGCAACAGATAATGGAGAACCTACTGGGGCAATTGCAACACTTATGTCAACCATTAGTCAATCATGGGCACCTCCTATGGATGGGCAAGATGAGTTTAACGATATTCTAACTGAATCAATTGAAAATAATATAAAACGAACATTTGGTGGAATATCTATGAATGGATGTATGCACATGAATGATAATTATGGTAGTTCGGGCGAAACTGAAACTGATTATTGGACTGTGTTTGGAGACCCCTCTGTTGTTGTTAGAACGGATACACCGACTGAAATGTCAATAAATTATAATGAATCAATTTTAATTGGTGCCACTGAGTTTGTAGTTGATGTTGGATTTGATGGTGCTTTGGTAGCAATATCTAATGATGGTACATTAATCACATCTGCATATTCTGATGGCGGAATTGCTGTTCTTGATTTAGGCGATCAAGCTACTTCTCCAGATACTTGGGATGTGGTAGTCACTGCATATAATAAAATTCCTCATGAAGCAGAAATTGCAGTAATTGCACCAAGTGGTCCTTACGTAGTGTTTGATGGTTTTGTTATTTCTGATGATACAAATTTTAATGGACAAGCAGACTTCAATGAAGATGTTCATTTGTCAATTTCAGCAGTTAATGTTGGTGTTGAAAATGCACAAGATGTGTGTGCTTATTTAGAATCAGATGATGAATATATAACAATACTTGAAGGTGGAGGATATTCTTGTTTTGGAAACATAATTGCAGGTGGTGAAAATGTATATAGCCAAGGTGATTTTGTATTTCTTTTAGCTGGTGATGTCCCTAATGGTCATTTAATTCCAATTGATATTACATTTTCATCTGGAAGTAATTCATGGTCATCCACTTTTTCTGTGGAGGCACATGCACCTGTATTTGAAATTGCAAATCCTTTAGTCTTAGATGCTAATAATGATGGAGTTTGGGATCTAGGTGAAATTGCAGAAATTCAAATTCAGGTAAGTAATACGGGGTCATCTGATTTTATGTATTACCCTCAAGTAAATATTTCTACTTCTAGTCAACATGTAACTTTTAGTTATGATGAAGAAATTTATTATGGGATTTTTGCAGGTCAAACATATGATGTAACATTTACAGCAACAGCTGATGCTTCCACACCAACTGGTTCAGAAGTTGAATTTGAAATAAATTGGGGAGTTGGTGATATAAGTAGCGATTGGTGTGAGAATGATTGTCCCGAAAATGCTGAATTTTCGTTTAATGCAGTTATAGGTCATGCAACAATTTTAGTGTGGGATGCATCATCCACACATACATCAGGAGATAGACTTATTGAATATTTTGATTCTCATGGTGTAGGTGGATATGATTATGTTACATCCAACCAGGCTCCAACAGTTGAATTTTATAATACTGCATTTATTTTCTTAGGAATTTATTCAGATAATCATGTGTTAAGTTCATTTGAAGCTGAAGAATTTGTACAATTACTTAACAATGGTGGTAATCTATATCTTGAAGGTGGAGACACGTGGGCATTTGACACTGGTACAGAATTGCATAATATGTTTGGTCTAACTGGCATTTTAGATGGTTCGTCAGATTTAGGAGTAATTCATGGTGTATCTGGTACATTTACAGATGGTATGACATTTAATTACAATGGTGGAAATAATTGGATAGATAACCTTCAAGCAACAGATGGTTATGCAATTTTAGAAAATGAATCTCCCAATTATGTTACAGCAGTTGCTTATGACAATGTAAGTGCAGGATATAGAACAATTGGAGCATCGCATGAATTGGGTGGTCTCTCTGGTGATGATTCTGATGCATATATTGCTGGAATAATGGACTTTTTTGATACAGGTGGCACAATTGAACCTCTAGAATGTATTGGTGGTGATGTTAACTACGATGAAAATAACGATATTACAGATGTTGTTAGAATGGTAAATATTATAGTTGGTATTGGAGACCCTGCATCCGAAGATGAATTATGTGCAGCTGATATAAATTCTGATGAGCAAATAAATATCTTAGATATTCTTTTGAATATTAATATAATTTTAGGAAATACACGATCATCACAACGAGGTGAAGTTGTTGCTGAATCTGTAATACTTAAAGAATCAGATACTGAATTATTTATGGATTCACCCGGTAAAATTATGGGTATTGAATTACTGATTGAGGGAACACATATTTCATTTAATGATGAAATGAATATGGAGATTGTATCTAATGAAAAAGAAGGAAAAACCCATGCACTTATCTTTAGTTTTAATAGAAATAGTATAGGTATTGGAGAAATTAAATTACTTGATGCACCAAATGGGTATGAGGTAATCTCATTTACTTTTGTTAATAATGTAGGTGCTTCAATTCCTTCCTTTTCTGAAGAGTTTGTCAAACCAGAAGAATTTACACTTTTCCAAAATTATCCAAATCCATTTAATCCATCAACTAATATCAGATTTGAATTGAATAAATCGCAATCTGTTTCTTTGATAGTTTATGATATTACTGGAAGAGAAATTGCAGTTTTAACAAATGATATACTAGATGCTGGTTCACATAGTTTTATGTGGGAAGGACAAGATACTTTTGGAAACTTAATGCCAACTGGAATGTATTTGTATCGATTGGAAAATGAAAGTATTACTGAAACTAGAAAAATGGTATTAATGAAGTAACTTTAACTGCCAAAAGGTAAAGAGGGGATGTCGAAAGATGTCCCCTTTTTTTATTCGTCTAAAAATAAATCAGATGTTATCTCATCTGTAAGTAAAACACCCTTGTTAGTTAATTTTAATAAATTATTTTCAACAACTAAATATTCTTTCCACTTTGCTAAGAAGGGTTCAAGATATGTGTGAATATTAGTACCAAGAAACTGTGATAAATTTCTAGTATCAACTCCAGAAGATAATCGTAATCCGTTCAATATATACTCATTAAAATGAATATGGTCTGTTATCTTTTCACATCCCAAAATTGGAAGATTATCATCCATTAGCTTATGCATGTAATCAACAATTGAACGTGAATTCCACCATCTATTCTGTTCATCATAACTATGTGCAGATGGCCCAAATGAAATATAGGGGTCCATTTTCCAATAGTGGTTATTATGCTTACACTCAAAATTAGGTTGTGCAAAGTTTGATATTTCATACGAGAGAAACCCTGCATTACCCAATATATCTCGAGTTTTTGTAAACATTGCAATATCTAAAGTTTCTGAAGGGAGTTTGACTTTATTATTTTTTACAAGATGAAACAACAACGTTTCTTTTTCAACGGTTAATGAATATGCTGAAATATGTTGTAGTTGTAATTCAATAATTTTGTTTAGGTGTTTCTCATACATTTCAATAGTCTGACCTGGAATATCAAAAATCATATCAACGCTAATATTATCAAATCCAGCTTTTTTTCCATTTTCAAATGTGTCAATACAATCATTTGAAGAATGATGTCGTCCCAAAAATGTAAGTAAATGTTGGTCTAAACTTTGAAATCCAATAGATAGTCTATTTATCCCTAATTTCCTAAATTCAATCAGTTTTTCTAGTGAAACCTCACCTGGATTTGCTTCAATAGTTATTTCATCTAAACTAGAAAATGAAATGTATTTTTCCAATGCTACAAAAATGGATTCAAAATGAGATGGTTCTAAAAGAGAAGGGGTACCTCCTCCAAAAAATAATGTATCAAACTTCCAATTATTTTGCAACCTATCATGTGATAATTCGATTTCCTTTGTTAGGCAATCAATAAATTGAGGGATTCTATTACTTTGTCCGGGAACTGAGTAAAAATCACAATACATACATTTTGATTTGCAAAATGGTATGTGAATATAAATTCCAGCAGATTTCAATTTATATCAATCTATTTTTGATGGATATAATACCTTCAATAATCATCCAAATAATGAGAGAAGTCATAACTAATGTAATAGTTAAAAGTAAATAATTCCCTTGAATAAAAAATGTTTGTATTTTTACAATGAGTGAAATAAATGTTATTCCCATTATAAAAAACATGGGGATAATGAGGGGTAAAATTGGTTTTTTCTTTTGCCAAAAATATAGAGTTAAAATCATTAATGTCAGTGCTGCTAACATTTGGTTACTTGCACCAAATATTGGCCATAAAACCCACGCAGTTTGTTTCATTGCCCCTGTACTTGGGTCAGGAACAGACCAAAGGGTTAAAACAATTGCAGGAACTACTGCTATAACCGTTGCAATATATCTATTTGTTAGAGATTTAACTTTTATTGCACAACCAATTTCAGAAATTATAAATCGTTGGATTCGTGTGGCTGTATCAAGTGTTGTTGCTGCAAATGAAATCACCAAAACTGCCATGAGTGTTTTTGCCAAAGATGCTGATAATCCTAGTTGTTCCAATAATGCACCACCACCAAGTACAAATGCAGTTGCTTTATTTGTAGTAGCATGTGCCCAAGTGTCATAATACTCTCCCCAATTTAAATCTGCAACAGGTCCAACAGATGGTAAATTACAACTAGTTACTAAAGCAATCCCTGCAACTGCAGCAATGGTAGAAGCAACTGCAAGAGTGCCTTCACCAAGCATTGCACCATACCCAATCATTCGAGCATCCGATAGTTTATTAACTTGTTTTGAGGTAGTCCCAGATGAAACTAATCCATGAAAACCACTTATTGCACCACATGCAATTGTTACAAATAGCAAGGGGAAAATTGGAGGAGAACTTGCATCTACTGCTGTCCTGATTGCTGGGGCATCTACAACAGGTTGTGCAATAAAAATTCCTAAGAAAATAAGTCCTAATCCAACAATTAATTGATGACTATTTATGAAATCACGAGGTTGTAAGAGTAACCACACAGGTAAAAGACTAGCGATAGAAGAATATGCAAACAAAAATATAATCCATGTAGTTTGAACATTTTCAGGTGCTACACCAAAACTAGTTAGAGTTATTGGGGTTTTTGTACCTAACCAAACGAATAAATATAATCCTCCAAGAGCAATTAATGATGGGATGAGAGCATCAATTCCTTTTTTATAAATGAGGTACCCAATTATGATTGCAAAAAGTATTTCAATATTAATAGGAAGTACAGCAGTTGGAACAGCTTTAAAAAGTCCTGCAATTGCCATAGCAAAAACAGCCAATACTAACCACACCATTAACATTACAAAAATTAGAAACATCAATCTTGTTCGTGGGTTAATAACCGTTGAAGTAATATCTGCGATGGAGCGTCCTTTTTCTTTTAAACTTATAACCAATGCTCCAAAATCGTGTACGGCACCCATAAATATTGTACCAAAAATTATCCAAACAATGGCTGGTAACCATCCCCAATATGCAGCAATGCACGGACCAATAATCGGTGCAGCACCAGCAATAGATGTAAAATGATGTCCGAATAGAATATGCCTTTTTGTGGGAACATAATCTACTCCATCTTCAAATTCATGTGCAGGTGGTATGATTTCATCTTGTAAGCCAAAAATTTTATCAGATAAGTATCTACTGTAAAACTTAAATGCTAATGCAAATGTAGTTAACGCGAAAATTGCAATTAATGCTGAGTTCATTCTCTTCCTTAAAAATTATCACAAAAATTAATAGTAGATAAAGATGTTGACCAAGTAATTTAAAAAATCAAATTATCATTGTTTTCAAATCTTTTTCGTTCCAAACTTAATTAAATTCTTCATATCTTTGACCTGCGTTTTAGGATGAAACGCTTCACTTTCAACAAATAATTTTCAATTACCTTAAGGATACCAATGTCACAATTTGATATTGAAACCAAAACTATTAATACCCTCAAGGGACTAATAATGGATATGGTTCGCAACGCAAATTCAGGCCACACAGGTGGTGCATTTTCTTCACTTGATTTCACGTATGTTTTATACAATGATTTTCTAAAATATAATCCAGATGATCCTAATTGGTTTAACAGAGATAGATTTATTCTTTCTGCAGGTCATGAGTCTGCATTATTGTATTCAATTTTAACACTTATTGGATGGATTTCTATTGACGATTGTAAACAATTCCGACAATTGGGTTCTAAAACTCCGGGACATCCAGAGATAGGTGTTACTCCCGGTATAGAGGCAACTAGTGGTCCTTTAGGTCAAGGTGTTGGTCACGCAGTTGGGATGGCAGTAGCAGAAGCAATTTTAGCCAAACAGTTTGGAGAAGATGCAGTTAATCACTATACCTATGTTTTGCATGGTGATGGCGATATTCAAGAACCAGTTGCGCAAGGTACAATTGCATTAGCTGGTCATTGGAAATTAGGCAAATTAATTGCATACTATGATGCTAACGAAAAGCAAATTTCTGGTCATGTTAATCGATCCGATTCAACAGATTATGCAAAAATGTATGCATCTCACGGTTGGCACGTACTTGAAGTTGATGGACATAATAGAGATGAAATTCGTTCTGTAATCCGCCAAGCACAAATGGAGATAGAAAAACCTACAGTTATAATTGGTCACACAATAATGGCAAAAGGATGTGCAAATATGGAGGGTGATCATAATACCCATGGTGCACCACTTTCACCCGATGAAATTGCACAAACAAAAACAAAACTTGGTTTAAACCCAGATGACCATTTTGCATTGTCCAATGATGTTGTTGAGCATTTTCAGCAATCATTTAAATATGCAAAACAAGAAGCTTCAACTTGGGATAGTTTGATTCAGCAAAAGTGTGAAAATATTGAGTTTAAATCCAAGTGGAATAATATGCTTCAAGGTGATTTCCCTGAAATTGAATGGCCAAACTATGAACCAAACCAAAGCATAGCAACTCGGAAAGTTTGGGGTGGTGTTATTGAAGCAATTGCAGATAAAACTGAGCAATTGGTTGGGGGGTCTGCTGATTTAGAACCATCAAATGTAACTGCGGGATTTGCCAAAATGGTAAGCGATTTTAATAGCGAGAACCATGTTGGACGAAATTTTGCGTACGGTGTTCGAGAGTTTCCAATGGGGGCAATCAATAACGGAATTGGATTACATGGTGGTCTGAAAGTATTTGGTGCAACATTCTTTGTGTTTTCGGACTATGAACGTCCAGCACTTCGGATGAGAGCGTTACAAAATCTACCAGTAATTTCAGAATATACTCATGATTCGTTTTATGTGGGTGAAGATGGACCAACGCATCAACCAATTGAACATATTATGGCTTGTAGAGCAATACCCAATTTACTTGTGTTACGTCCTGGAGATGCGAACGAAGCAGTAGTTGCTTCCCAAATTGCGTTTGAACAAAAAAATAGACCATCGGTAATATTGTTAACACGGCAAGGATTACCTGTTTTAGACAGAAATGTTTATCCATCTGCTGATGAGTTTAGAAAAGGTGGATATATTGTTTCTGATTGTGAAGGTGACCCAGATATTACTATAATTACTACGGGTTCAGAAGTATGGGTTGCACTTGAAGCGAAGAACTTAATTTATGATAAAAATATTAGAGTAGTTAATTTGGGTTGTTGGAAATTGTTCGAAGAACAATCAGCTGAATATAAAGAATCAGTTTTAGGAAGAAAATCTGGTTTTAGAGTATCAATCGAAGCAGGAATTACCATGGGATGGGAACGATATACCGGCATAAATGGACTTAATATAGGTATTGATACATTTGGCGAATCTGCACCCGGGAATGTACTGGCTGACCATTTTGGTTTAACTCCAGAAAAAGTTGCACAAAAAATTTCATCTGTTTTTTAATGGGTTTTACTATAAAACTCATTGGAAGCAGATTAAGAATACCAATAAATTAACCCTTTGTTTCTCGATATATAAGGAGTGGTAATGAAAACCCTAATTCATAGTTTACTTGTTATTAGTTTAATGTCTGTTGCGTTTTTGCAAGACGAATCTGACCCTGTTATTACTGGAACAATAGGCTCTGTAACGATAGATGGAACCATTTATAATCAATTTGCATTGCGTCCAGAACTTTCATTTGGGAAAGTAGGGGTAGGACTCGATATATATTTGTATATTGATGAGGAAGGTGGACTTTATGAAGGAAATTGGGATTTTTCTGATGGAAAATCTGCATATCAAACTATCATCGATAAAATATATTACATTCGCTGGGGTCGACCACATGACCCATTTTACTTTAGAACTGGTGCACTACCATCAGCAACATTAGGTCATGGCATATTGGTAAATCGATATTCAAATGTAATGGAATATCCCCAAGTCCGCCGAGTTGGATTGGATTTAAAAGCTGAGATTAGCGATTTTAAATTAGAATATATTCAATCAGATTTTAAAAGAGTTCCAGGTGTTGTTGGTGTTAGAGGTTCTGTAGAATACTTTCCTAAAACAAGTATTGGAATTTCTTATGTGCAAGACGTAAACCAAATGGCTGGCTTAGTTGATTCCGATGATGATAACTATCCTGATTATTTTGACCATTATCCGAATGATGGTGATAAAAATAATGAAGCAATTGAAATATATAATGAAAACCAAGTTTGGTGGGATGATACATATAATCTATATCTTGGAAGTTTAATAGCAGATGATGATACATTATCAATAGATGAATATCTGCAAGAAGCTGGCTTAAATTACAACACTTATTTTGAAGATGACAGTTCAGATTCTGATCCAGTATCAGGTGTTTCGCTAGATGTAACTTACAAATTAAATGATAAAATTTCTTTATACTCCCAATTCGCACAACTTATTGGAGAAACTGAATCAATTGCAATGGAAGGATTTGATAATAGCTTGGGGTATGGGTTTGTACCTCTTGGTTTTTCAGCTACACTCGGGAGATTGAAATTTCAGGCAGAGTACAGGCAGTCATCACGTAATTTTGTATTTAATTATTGGGACCAAGCTTACGATTTAGAACGTGCCATAATTTCAAGTGACACAGTCCAAACGAAAGAAAGTCAACTATATATATATGGAGCAATGAAAGGATTTTATGCTCAATTTACAGCTGATATCTACAATGTAATTGATATTAGTATTGGATATCAGGATATGACAGGTAAAAAATTAGATGAATTTTTATTTCCATCTACCTGTGATGATATTGAAGGTATATTAGAAGCAGATTGTAATGATACATCTGAGTGGATTGATGAATACTATAATTATGATTATACAAATGAAGCAAATAAATCTTTTATTGCAACTGCATCCCTAAATACTTCTATTATTCCTAGACTTCGCAAAGCTGAAGCATTTTATCAACAATCAAACGTAGAGAATCCATTTGATTTTGATCCGACACCAAGTACAATCCATGGATATGATATTGGATTTGAAATATCAAGCGGTGTATTATTTGTGTACAAAGGGCGAACATCGTATGATGCAGATGGTAATTCCATGTTTACTTCACAATTTGAAACTCAAATATTGTTTTAGATGAACGAAAAAAGTAGAAAGTTGTAAAGTTTAATGATGAAAAATACTTCCAAAGAAATTCGTCAGCAATTTATTGATTTTTTCATTGAAAAGGAACATCAATTTGTACGCAGTTCATCGGTAGCACCTAATGATGACCCAACATTGCTGTTTACAAATGCTGGGATGAATCAATTCAAACCAATATTTTTGAATCAAGAGAACCCCAAAAATCTAAGAGTAGCAAATTCTCAAAAATGTATTCGTGTTAGTGGAAAACATAATGATTTAGAAGAGGTTGGAGTAGATGATTACCATCATACATTTTTTGAAATGTTGGGTAATTGGTCTTTTGGTGATTATTATAAAAAAGAAGCCATTGCTTGGGCATGGGAATTACTTACCGAAGTGTGGAAAATTGACAAGAACCGTCTTTGGGTAACCATTTTTCAAGATGATGATGAATCAGGCGAAATTTGGAAACAAGTAACAGATATTATTCCAGATAGAGTTTTAAAATTTGGACATAAAGATAATTTTTGGGAAATGGGTGACACTGGTCCATGTGGTCCTTGTACTGAAATTCACTACTACACAGGTGATAATATTGAAGATCAAGTTGCTAGTGGTGTAAATATTGAAGCTGAATATCGTGAGATTTGGAATTTAGTGTTTATTCAATATAATCGTGATAAAGATGGTAAACTACATGATCTACCTGCAAAACACGTAGATACAGGTGCTGGTTTTGAACGATTAGTTGCTGTTTTAAATGGAAAATCATCTAATTATGAAACCGATTTGTTTATTCCAATTACCAATAAAATTGAAGAGCTGACAAAACAGACAATTTCATTTGAAAATGGGGTGCCTCATAGAGTTATAGCAGACCATTTACGTATGCTTTCTTTTTCAATTGCAGATGGTGCAATGCCGGGGAATGATAGACAAGGGTATGTACTTAGGCGAGTATTGCGTCGTGCGTGTCGTTTCGGTCGTGTATTGGGTATGCATGAGCCGTTTATATTTAACTTAGTTCAAACTTTAATTAATGTAATGGGTGATGCTTATCCAGAGTTAATAGAAAAACAAAAGCATATTGAAAAAGTAATAAAAGCTGAGGAAATATCATTTGGTGAAACTTTGGATAGAGGATTGGAAATCTTTGAAAAAACAATTTCTCAATTAGATGGTGATGTAATTTCTGGTAAAGATGCATTCAAGTTGTATGATACGTATGGATTCCCACTTGATTTAACCGAATTACTAGCTCGTGAAAACAACCTATCAGTAGATATTGATGAATTTAATTCCTGCATGCAGGTACAAAAAGATAGAGCTCGGTCAGCTGGAAAATTTAATTATGAAGATGTAGCCCAAGATTGGACAATTGTTAAAGACGAAAAAGATTCTCAATTTGTGGGATTTGAAAATAATGTTTTTGAATCTCAATTAGTGAAATATCGAGAAACAAAAGTCGGAGTTGAAGTTGTTTTAGATAAAACTCCTTTTTATGCTGAATCTGGTGGTCAAATTGGTGATAGTGGAGTATTGAAGTCTGATAATTTTGAAATAATAATTACTGACACAGTAAAGTCAAATGATTCATTTTGTCATCGTGGGAAAGTAGTAAAAGGTGATATTTCAAAAGTGTCTCAATTGTCAGCAGAAATTGATACTGAAAAACGACAAGCAATTCGACTCAATCATACAGCTACTCATTTATTACATAAAGCGTTAAAATTGGTATTAGGTGATCATGTCCATCAAGCAGGGTCTTTAGTAACAGATGAAAAATTAAGATTCGATTTAACCCATTTTGAAAAAATCACTCAAGAACAATTGATTGAAATTGAGCAAATTGTTAATAAAAATATACGTAAAAATATTAAGTTAAATACAACTGTTGAAGATTATGAAGATGCACGTAACAATGGTGCTGAAGCACTATTTGGTGAGAAGTACGAAGATAAAGTTAGAGTTGTAGATATCCCATCTTTTTCTAGAGAGTTATGTGGTGGGACACACGCCAGCAGAACTGGAGATATTGGGCTGTTTACCATTATCTCTGAAGCTTCGTTAGCATCTGGTGTTCGCCGAATTGAAGCAGTAACTGGTTTATCAGCCGAGAAGCAAAAAGTTAATCATTCAAGTTTACTAATATCATTGCAAAATCAGGTTAAATGTTCCACTCAAGATTTATTGCAAAGAATTGTTGAGTTGCAAAATGAGAATAAGAAATTATCAAAAGAAGTAAAAGAATTGAAAAGAGATGGGCAGGGTTCAGTACTACAAACACTCATTTCTTCATCAGAAAAAGTAAATAATATCCAATTAATTGTTAAACAAATTGATGAAGTAGATGATTTGAAAGCGTTTGGTGATGAGTTTAGAAATTCGATTTCTAAATTGGGAATTATTTTAATAGGCACAATACTCAATAATAAACCTATGGTAATGTGTGCAGTAACTGATGATTTAACATCAAAAGTAAAAGCAGGTAATATTGTTCGTAAAGTAGGAGTCCATATGGGTGGTGGAGGTGGGGGAAAACCTCATCTCGCAACTGCTGGTGGAAAAGATGTTTCAAAACTTGATGAAGCATTAATAAAAGGGTCACAATTAATTAAATCAATGATAGAATAATGTTTGTTGAAACTCCAATAATATTTACAAAATCCAAATCTGGCAAAAAAGGTTATTCACTACCTAAAACTGATGTACCAGAAACTGAATTAACTCAGAATATTCCAAAAGAATTATTGCGCGAAACAATGGCAGAATTACCTGAAGTTTCTGAGCCAGAAATTGTACGACATTTTACCAATTTATCGGTTAAAAATCACCATGTAGATAGAGATTTTTATCCACTTGGTTCTTGTACTATGAAGTATAATCCAAAGATTAATGAGGTAACTGCATCAATGCCTGGTTTTGCTCATATCCACCCTCTGCAGAATGAAGATTCTGTGCAAGGTGCACTTCAACTTATGTATGATTTAGAAAAAATGTTAGTTGAGTTAACAGGTATGTCTAGAGCAACACTCCAACCAAGTGCAGGTTCTCAGGGAGAGTTTGTTGGTATTTTAATGATGAAAAAATACCATGATAGCAATGGTGAAAACAGAAAAATAATTATTATCCCAGAAACTGCTCATGGTACAAATCCTGCTAGTGTAATTTTGGGTGGATATGAAACATGTCAGGTTAAATCAGATGAACGTGGACGCGTTGATATTGAGGATTTAAAAAGTAAATTATCTACTGATGTAGCAGGAATGATGTTAACACAACCTAACACATTAGGATTGTTCGAAGACCAAATTGAAACCATAACAGAATTAGTACATGGGGTTGGTGGTTTAATGTATATGGACGGTGCAAATCTTAATGCATTAATTGGTTTAGCCCGACCGGGAGATATGGGTTTTGATATTACACATATTAATCTTCATAAAACATTTTCAACACCGCATGGTGGTGGCGGTCCGGGTTCAGGTCCGATAGCTGTAGTAGAAGAATTGGTACCATTTTTGCCTGTCCCAATGATTCAAAAACGAGACGATGATTCGTACTATCTTGAAAATGAAAATCCGAAATCAATAGGTCAAATCCATTCATTTTATGGAAATTTTGGGATTTTAGTTAGGGCTTATACTTACATTTTAATGATGGGTAAAGATGGTTTGATTAAAATGACAAAAAATGCAATTATTAATGCGAATTATATAAAATCTAAGTTACAAGAAAAATATCAAATTCCATTTCCTAAAGGGATATTGCATGAATTTGTTATTTCTGGAACAAAACAAAAAGAACGTGGAATAAAAGCATTAGATATTGCAAAATCTCTCTTAGATTATGGATATCATGCACCAACAATTTACTTTCCAATGAATGTATCAGAAGCAATGATGATTGAACCTACAGAGTCTGAGAGTAAAGAAACATTAGATGGATTTATAGAGGCAATGTTAGAAATTGATGAAAATTCAATTAATAATCCAACTAAATTAAAAAATGCTCCTGTTAACACGGTTGTAAGTAGAATGGATGAGACCAAGGCAAATAGAGATCTGAATTTAAGGTGGAAACCATGAAATATATTGTAGAAGATGATAAAATATTTATTTCTTTAGAAAGAGGTGATTTCATTAATGCATCTTTAACTGAAATTGCAAAAAAGGAAAACCTTTCTTCTGGGTGGATAAATGGAATTGGTGCATTGGAAAATGCGGAATTAGGTTACTATGACTATCCTACAAAGACTTATATTAAAAAACAGTTTAATGATGAATTTGAATTAACAAGTTTAAGCGGTAATATTTCAATTAAAGATAACGACGTTTTTGTTCACACCCATGTAACTATAAGTAGAATGTCTTTTGAAGTGTTTGGCGGACACCTTTTTGATGCACAAATATCAGCAGCTGGTGAGTTTGTAATATTTTCAGGGTCTTCAAAAATTCAACGAAAGTTAAATAATGATATTGGATTAGCTCTTTGGTGTTTAGGTGAATCAAATGCGTAAGGTTATTTCTACAGATAATGCACCAAAAGCTATAGGTACATATTCTCAAGGAATTGAAATAGATAATTTGTTATTTACTTCTGGTCAAATTCCGTTAAATCCAGAAACTGGTGATTTAGTTAAAGATGATTTTAAATCAGAGGTTAATCAAGTAATCTTAAATTTAAGGGGAGTTCTTGAAGAAGCTGGGAGTTCTCTTGAAAATATTGTTAAATGTACTGTATTTTTAACTGACTTATCGTTGTTCCCTCAACTTAATGAAGTATTTTCTAATTATTTTACTTCAGAGCCACCAGCTCGATCTGCCGTCGAAGTATCCGCATTACCATTAGGGGTTCGTGTTGAGATTGAAGCTATTGCAACAAGGAATAATGCTAGCTAAAATTTTACCAATAATTTTAGTTATATCTAGCATATTATGTCAGGAAACCTTTATAGACTCAACCAATATCAAAAACCCAAAACTTGCATGGAAATTGGGTGCAATTCCTGGAGTTGGACAATTTTATAACCAGAAATATGGTAAGGGATTAGCATTTATTGCAGCTCAATATTATACTTTTAATCAATATAATACATTTAATATTGAAGGTAATATTTCAAAGCGAAATACCTATGCTTGGTGGGTGTTTGGACTTTGGGTGTTAAGTATGTTAGATGCATATGTGGATGCACATTTAACAACTTTTCCAGTGCAAATTGAAAATAAAGATAATCAGCCTACTCACGAAGGGGAGAACTAATATTTTATGTGTGGGATAATTGGTATTTATAACAATCCAGAAGCAGCTACGTTAGCATATATGGGTTTATATGCTCAGCAACATCGCGGACAAGAAGGCGCAGGAGTTATTTCATCGGATGGAAAAAATTTGCATCAACACATGGGGCAAGGGTTAGTATCAGATGTATTTTCAGATTCAACTGTGTTTGATAACCTGAAAGGTGATTTTGCAATAGGTCATGTACGATACTCAACTACAGGTAATTCAAATCCGCAAAATGTTGGTCCACTTACATTTAATTTGAATGATACTCCAATTTCTATTGCTCATAATGGGAATTTAGTCAATTTAAAAGAGACGCGAAAAAAATTACAGAAAAATGGTGCATTATTTCAAACAAGTACAGATACCGAAATAATAATTCATCTTCTTGCTCGAGAGGAAAACGGAACATTAGACCAACGGTTAGAACGAGCATTAAAACAAGTTGAGGGAGCATACTCTCTTCTATTAGTTACACCTGAAGAAATGATTATTGCACGTGATCCTTTGGGGATTCGCCCAATTTGTTATGGAATGTTGGATGATGCTTACGTATTTGCTTCAGAAACATGTGCATTAGATTTGCTTGGTGCAAAGTATGTGCGTGAAGTTAAACCGGGTGAAATGATTATCTTAAATAAAGATGGATTTTCTTCTCGGCAATTTATTGAGGCACAAAAACCAAAACATTGTATTTTTGAATATATATATTTTTCTAGACCCGATTCAAAAATATTTGGTGAGAGTGTGGACAAAATGCGTCGCAGGTTCGGCAAAATGCTTGCAAGTGAAAGTCCTGCAGAAACAGCAGATATTGTAATTTCAGTCCCAGATTCAAGTAATACATGTGCACTAGGATTTTCATCAAAATCAAAAATCAAACACGAAATTGGCTTAATAAGAAATCATTATATTGGTAGAACATTCATTTTTCCATCCCAACATTTACGTGATGTTTCAGTCAGACTAAAATTCAATACTGTTAAAGGAGTTATAGAGGACAAGGAAGTTGTCATAATTGATGATTCAATAGTTAGGGGAACAACAATCAGAAAATTAGCAAAATTATTGAAGGAGTCTGGTGTTAAAAAGGTTCATGTGAGAATTAGTTCTCCTCCAGTGTCAAACCCCTGTTTTTATGGAATGAATTTTCCAACAAAAGAGGAATTAGCTGCTGGGAGTAATTCAATTTTAGAAATTCAACAAATACTCGATGTAGAATCTTTAGGATATCTTACTTTGGATGGTTTAGTTTCATCAACAAAAATGGAAAAGGAAAGTTTTTGTACGGCTTGCTTTTCTGGAGAATATCCAATTAATAATAAGGATTCTAAATGATTAAAAAGTTTTTCAAAGATCACTCAATCCATAAAAAGATAGTTCCATTATTTGATACTTTATTTATTTTAAGACCTACTTTATTTTTCTCAGTGTGGGTTATGATTACAATCGGAATGGCTACTGCCACATTGAGTTTTAATCAACATGCAATTTGGTTGACTGAATTTAATTATTCAACCCTATTAATATTTATTGGGATTTCTTGTATCGCGAGTAGCACATTTATTTTGAACCAAATTCAAGATAAAGAGGGTGATGAAATAAATAATAAACTATTTATCGTCGGAAATTATATTTCTAAGGAATTGGCCAGTAAAATAATGAATATAATTGGGTTGTTTGGGTTGGTAATTCTTGTGGTAGTGGATTGGAAAATTGCGATTTTTGGAATTCTGTTGTATTTGGTTTGGGGAGTTTTTTACAATTATGAATATTTTTATTGGAAAAGCAAACCAGTATTAGGTTTAATTGCAAATACTCTTGCTGGAATTTTACTTTTTTTAATTGGATGGTTACATGTTTTTCAGTGGGAGTTTTTTACAAATAAAGTTGTAAATGAAATGGTTATTTCTTCAATTCCCTACATACTTTCTTTTGCATCCGTTTCACTACTTACAACTCTACCAGATATTGAAGGGGATAAAGAAACGGGTGTACGCACATTCCCAATTGCGTTTGGACAGAAAACATCAGTTTTTGTTTCTACTGTTTTAGTAACAATTGCAATTTATATTGGGTTAATTAATCAAGACCCAATTGCATCAACTGCAACAATTGTATCATTTCCATTTTTTCTATATGCACTGTTCAGAGGATTAGAGAAAGACATTTTACGTGCAATTAGGTATCCTATATTTATTTTAAATTTCTTTGTTTTGGTTGTATATCCATGGTTGTTTCCAGCAGTTTTTATAGTGTACTATTTAAGCAAATATTACTATTGGCATCGATTCGATTTACATTACCCAACCTTTATGGTAGAGCATGATTAAAATTCGTAAAAATAGATGTGATTTTTGTGGTACTTGCGTTGCAATTTGTCCCGAAGATTGTATAGAGGTTAGAGAAGCATCGATTCAAATTTTTCATAAAGAATGCATTGATTGTGATTTATGTGTTGAAATTTGTCCAATCACTGTTTTGGAATCAGTAGATGAAAACTAATTATGATATTATAGTTGTTGGTGGTGGTCCTGCAGGTTCTATGGCTGCTTGGGAAATTGCCAAAGCAGGATTATCAGTATGCTTACTAGAAAAAGATAGAGATATTGGGTATCCTGTACGATGTGGTGAAGCAGTTTCACATAATGGTCTTTCTCAATTTGTTGAACCTCACGAAAAATGGATTGCTTCTAGAATTAACAAATTTAGATTAGTTTCACCGAGTGGAACCCAAATTGATGCAAATCTAACAAATGAAACTGGTTATGTTTTGAACCGACGGATTTTCGATTATGATTTATCAAAATTTGCAGCGAATGCAGGTGCAGAAATTTATACCAAATCATTTGTAAAGAATTTGATTATTGAAGAAGGATTTGTTCGTGGAGTAATTGTTGATATTCTCGGCGAAGAAAAAGTACTAAAATCTTCAATGGTTGTAGGGGCTGATGGAGTTACTTCCGCCATTGGGAGAATGGCTGGTTTACGAACACAAATTAGAATGAAAGATATGGAATCTTGCGTTCAATATACTGTTGCAAATGTAGATGTTGATCCAAATCGATTAGATTTTTATATGGGTACAAATTGTGCACCAGGTGGTTATTTGTGGGTGTTTTCAAAAGGTGATAGAACTGCCAATATTGGAATAGGAATAAGTGGGAAATATTCTAAAGAAAAATCTGCACAATCATTTCTTAATGATTTTATGAAAGACAAATATCCACAAGCATCAATATTGACAACAATGTGCGGGGGCGTTCCATGTTCAAAACCAATGAAAGATCCATTTACTGATGGGTTAATTCTTGTTGGCGATGCTGCACATCATGTAAATCCTATGACGGGTGGTGGAATTGTTTCAGGAATGAAAGCAGGGCAAATTGGTGGTCAAGTTTCAGCAGAAGCAATTAAGCAAGGTGATGCTTCTAAAAAGTTTTTGAAAAAGTATTCTGATAAAATTCGTAAAGATTTTTGCAATAGGCATGATCGTCTTTACAAAATAAAAGAAATGACCACAAATTTACCCGATGCAGATTTGGATGCAATTGCTAGAAAAGTAGAACAAATTCCGATTGAAAACAGAAGTCTCACAAATATTTTTAAAGCAGCAGTTTTTCGTAAACCATCACTGATTGTAGATGTAGTAAAAGTGTTCGCTGGAATCTAGTTTGAACTTAGATAGTCTCCTAGAATCATTACACCTAGATGAGTTCATTTCTTTCGATTTGGAAACGACAGGGTTAGATGCCAAAAAAAATAAAATCACAGAAATTTCTGCCTATAAATTCAATAATGGTAAACCATTTGAGAATTTTACTTCTTTGATAAATCCAGGAGTTTCAATACCAAAAGATATTGTAGAACTTACCGGAATTTCTGATAAAATGGTGCAAAATGCTCCAACAATTGAAGAAGTTTTACCCAAGTTAATGACGTTCATGAGCGACTTGCCAATTGTTGGCCATAATATTAATTTTGATATTGGATTTTTAAAAAATAATTTAGATGATTCAAATTTACTTTATCAAAATAGACCTTTGTTTGATACGGTAACGCTTTCAAGGGCGTTTATTTATTTTCATCACGAATTTAACTTATCTGCAGTTAGTCAATATTTCAATTTAAATACAGATGATGCACATAGAGCCAGTGCTGATACTTTAAATACTGGCAAAATATTTGTTGAGTTGATTAAAGAAGTTGCTTCGTATCCTTTAACAATAATCCAAAGAATTGATAATGTTATTTCACATTCTGAAATCCCGAATAAAAATTTATTCAAAAATATAATTGATGTAAGTTTGGAACGACATTCTGTTAACGGGCTCATTGAACCTGAGATTGTACACCCACAATCATCACATATTTACAAATATGTTCCAGATAAAGACAAAGAATTGGTATTTTCACCAAATGAATATTTTGAAGAGGGGGGGGCAATTCAACAAAAATGGGATGGGTTTGAACCTAGAGCATCTCAAGTAAATTTATCAAATGATAGTTACAATGCATTCATGGGGAATGAAATTTTAATTGCTGAAGCTGGAACTGGATTAGGTAAATCGTTAGCATATTTATCATCTGGGTATTTGGCAAGCCAGAAAAAAGAAGTTCCATTGGTAATTTCGACTTATACTAAAAACTTACAAGATCAATTATTTCAACATGATATCCCACAATTTGCTGAAACTATTGACCAAAACTTATCAGCTGTAATTGCTAAGGGGCGAAATAATTACTTATGTAAAACACGACTTGAATGGGTTGTGAAAAATAGTAAAAAATTACTAACAGATAAAGATTGTGAAGATATTTTACCAATTTTAGTGTGGTCGGAAAGAACAACTTCTGGAGAAGTTAGTGAGTGTAAAGGGTTTAGACGGCAATTTGCATTTCGTGTATGGAAATTAGTTAGGAGTGAGCCAGGATTTTGCACATCAGCTCGATGTGCAAAACATAAGGGTTGTTATTTAAAACAGGTTCGTGAGGATATTCAAAATGCAAACATTATAATTGTGAATCATTTTTTGTTAATGAGTGATGCAAACCAAAAACAATCTAATTTACCTGATGAATACATATATGTAATTGATGAAGGGCATAATCTTGTACTCGCAGCTCGTGACCAATTGACGGATCAAATTAGTGAAAATACGTTTGATGACAGTTTTGCATTTTTTAGGATTAAAAATAAAATATTTAAAGATAAAATTTCCGAGTTAATTGCAGCAGTTCCTTCATCATTATCTTTACTAGAGGATTTAGAAGAAAAATCAAAACGATTAAAATCTAATTTTCAAGAGTTTTTCCAATCATATTTAATCTCAAAAAAATCCGAATTTGAAAATTCGGAATATTATGAAACAAGTGTTCGATATTTGAATCCAACTGAAGAATTTATGGAAACTCAACCTAGTACTAATGATATAATTAAAAATTTAGAATCATATTATAAATCAGTTGTTAACTATTTAACAGAATTAAAGAAGTATAAAGATGATATTAACAGTTCATATTTCAATGAAGTTTCAATTCAAGTAAGCCGTTTTGAACAGTATGTTTCCATTTTAAAAAATACATTAAACAATGATTTTGATATTGTTAAATGGGCATCATTTATTAGAACATCATTTAAGCGAAAAGTATTTTTAAACAATGCTCCTTTAAAGGTTAATGAATTTATTGCTGAAAATATATTTTCAAAAGAAAATGGGGGGTTGATTTGTTCAGCTACATTAACAGTTGAGGATTCATTTTCTTATGTTAAAGAAACAATTGGTCTAGATAAAGTGAGTCATTTTAAGGAAGTTAATGAAGAAATTTATCATTCTCCATTTCATTATGAAGACCAAGTTTCGTTATTTTCATTAAAATCAGATTTGAACGCAAACTCATCTGAGTTTTTGAGGTATATTGCAAATCAAATAGATGAAATTACTCAGAAATATGAAAAACGCATGTTAGTATTATGTACTTCATACAAACAAACAAAAATTCTTAAAGATGTTTTGCATTCAAAAATGTTTCAAACCCAAAGAAGATTGTTAACTCAGATTCCCGGAAGTAACAGGCGTGCTTTAGTACAGAGTTATTTAGATCATCCTAGATCTATTTTAATTGGAACATCTAGCTTTTGGGAAGGTGTCGATTTCCCGGGTGATAAAGTCGAAATACTTATGATAGTTAAGATACCATTTGGAAATCCTAGTGATCCTTTAATCTCTGCACAAATTGATTTATACAATACTGATGGTAGAAATGCATTTATGGGATTCCAAATTCCAGAAGCAACAGTGAAATTTAAGCAAGGTTTTGGACGATTAATTAGAAGTTTAGATGACTCCGGGATATGTATTTTAACAGACCCTCGCTTACTAAAAAGTAGATATGGGAAAGTGATTTTGGATTCGTTACCTGTACATGTAGTTCCATATAGCAATACTGCTACCATATTTTTGGAGTCAGCAAATAAGTTAGGATATTAGAGCTTACTTTTTTTGTACTTACCTCCAAAACAAAATAGATTAGTTGTTTATATTCTATTCTCCGTAAATTACTCTGTTGTTTAAATCGACAATTATTTGAATACATAAAAAGTGAGTATTTGATTTGATGATTTAAATGAATAACTCCGTTAGTTAGATGGAGATACAAACTAGATGATGTTTAGTTTGTAGTTTTTTAGTTTAAAAAAAGGTAAAACATGTCAGAGACAAAACAAGGAACCGTAAAATGGTTCAACAACACTAAAGGGTATGGATTTATTGAATGTGATGGTGAAAAAGATCTATTTGTACATATGAATGATATTCTTATGGATGGGTATAAAACACTTTCAGAAAATCAAAAAGTTGAATTTGAAGTAGGCGAAGGTCAAAAAGGACCTGCAGCTAAAAATGTAAAACCACTTTAGGTTGTATATTTAAGATAAATCATCTTTTAATTGTGTAAAAAAGTCACCTTTTGGTGACTTTTTTATTAAGTAAAATAGTTAGGGTTGAAAATGAAAAATGAATTTGATTAATAAGTTAAACATTTCGGGTAAATTGGTTTATCCAATAATTGAAGGTGGAAAAGGAATCGGAGTCAGTGATGGATTAACAGCTGGTTCGTTTGCAAAAGCTGGAGCTGTAGGGACAATTTCTGGTGTATTTCCATTTTTATTAAATGAAAACAGTGAAACAATTTTACCAAAGTTTAATGGTAAAACTAGACTTGAAAGATTTAATGAAATTGTTGAGCAATGTATTGAAGGATGTTTATCACAAATTCAAATTGCACATGAAACCGCAAAGGGAAATGGTAGAATTCACTTAAATATTTTATGGGGAATGGCAGGTGCTGAACAAATTTTACATGGTGTAATGGAATCTGCAAAGGATAAAGTACATGGAATTACCTGTGGGGCAGGGATGCCTTATAAACTCGCAGAAATTGCTGAAAAGTATAAAGTCCATTATTACCCTATTGTTTCATCTGCTCGATCATTTAGAGCATTATGGTTACGATCGTATAAAAAGCTGCCTGAATTTCTCGGAGGTGTAGTTTATGAGGATCCGTGGCGAGCCGGTGGTCACACAGGAATTACACAAAAAGAAAATCCAGAAGTGTTTGAAGATTCACTTCCTAGAGTTAAAGAATTACGGCAGTTTATGGAAAAAGTTGGTTTAGATATAACACCCATAGTAATGGCTGGTGGGGTATGGTATCTAAATAAGTTTAAAGAATGGATTAATAATATTGATATTGGCCCAATTGCATTTCAGTTTGGTACTCGACCAATGTTGACAAAAGAAAGTCCAATTTCTAAAAAATGGAAAGAAAAACTGTTATCTCTGAAACGCGAAGACGTCGAGTTAAACAAATTTAGTCCAACTGGCTTCTTTTCTTCTGCCATAAATAATTCATTCTTAAAAGAACTTAAAGATAGATCAACAAGACAGATTAAATTTAGTCCTGCTCAAGATGAAACATTTGATGTTATGTATCCAGAAACCAAATCAAGCAGGCCAACGTTTATCAATAGTTCGCAGCTTGAAAAAATAAAAACATGGTTTAACAAAGGGTTTACTAAATTGTTAAAAACACCAGATTCAACATTTTTATTTGTAAAACCTGAAAAAGCACAAGAAATCAGAGAAGATCAAAAAAATTGTAAGGGATGTCTTGCAATGTGTGGTTTTAGCAGTTGGCTAGAGAGAGCAGAAAGTAATTATTCAACGGGTGAAACTGCAGACCCTCGTAGTTTTTGCATTCAGAAAACACTCCAAAATGTAATTCAAAATAAAGATATTGAAAACCAACTCATGTTTGCAGGTTCTAGTGCATTTAAATTTGCTAATGACCCACTATTTAATAAAGGGACATATCCAACTATCAAGGAATTAGTTGAACAAATATTACAAGGAAAGTAACTAGGTTAACAACTTACGTTTGAATTAATAGTTAAACCTTTCCCTCTATAATCATCTATATAGTCAACTGTAAAATTAGAGATATAGGATTCATCTTTTTTGTTGACTAAAAAATCGATTCCATCAATATTTAGTTTTGTGTCATCTTTTTGCAACTCATCCAGAGTCATTCCCAAATTGGGACCACCTCAGCCAAACCCAGCCATAAAGATTCGAATTAATTTCCCTTTTTCTTGAGAGAGAATGTTATTTATCTCAGTTTTTGCAAGTTCTGTAATTTTCATAAATTCCTAATTATAATATATACTTTATAGATAGAAATGCTAACTACAGGTTACAAAAATAATCAAAATATTTTTCTTTGTTATTCGTTTAAAATATTTTTAACTTCAATTATAGAGTGTGGAATAAGTCTTTCCAATATAGTAATAAAAAATTTACAAATATGAGAAAGCTTTTATTTTACATTAATTAAGGAATATAATCTGATAATTAATAGGAAGTATCATGTCAGAAAAAGAAAAAGGAACCGTAAAGTGGTTCAATAATAAAAAAGGGTTTGGTTTTATCTCTCGTGAAGATGGAACCGATGTATTTGTACATTTTTCAAGTATAAAATCTGATGGATTTAAATCGTTAAAAGATGGTGATTCAGTTGAATTTACTGTTGCAGAGGGTGAAAAAGGTAAACAAGCAGAAGATGTAAGTATTTTATAAATTAATGTAATATTTTATATCCGACCAAAATAGTCCTTCTTATTTATGTGAATATTTAAGTAATTTAAATTGTTCATTATTTCACAATAAATAGAGGGGAATATGCTTTTAAACTCAATCAAAATAATATTAATATCAAGTATTCTTTTTTGTTTACTTGTTGCAAACTCCAATAATCCACCAAATGCAAAAACTGGTGCTCCAGGAGAATCTACTTGTATAGATTGCCATAGTACTTACCCCTTAAATTCAGGTAGTGGTTCAATTACATTACATAATATTCCAAGCGAATATGAACTGGGTCAATCTTATCTAATAGATATTGAGGTACAACATGTAGGGCAAGAAAAATGGGGGTTTGAATTATGTGTAAAAGATGACTCTCAAAATCAAGCTGGTTCCTTAAACGTTTATGAAAGTTCAATAACTATGAATGGAATTCAGAATGGGATTACATATTTGAAGCAAAGAAGTTCTGGTACTTTTGATGGTCAGTTAAATAGTGCAAACTGGACAGTTGAATGGACAGCTCCTAACGAGTCAATAGATAATATTACATTCTATGCATCTGGAAATGCTGCAAATAGTGCTATGGGAAACAGTGGGGATTATATTTATACTACTTCAAGTAGTTCTATCCCTTTTATTACTGAATGTTTAGCAGATGGCGATGCTAACATAGATGGAATTGTAAATGTAATTGATATTGTAAATTTGGTAAATCATATTTTAGGGACAGTAACCTTATCTGAAGATGGTGTTTGCCATGCCGATATAAATGGGGATGAGGTGTTAAATGTAATTGATATTGTAAGTATTGTAAATATTATTATAGGAAGTTAGACATTAAATATTTATTTATGTTTTTAGGGTTGGTATTAATTTCTTGTTCTTATATTTTTCAACCCAAAGATAATGAAAAATGTAGTGATGAGTTTGGAGAGTTTTGTTCAATAATTTTTCCAATATTTGAAAGTAAATGTTTAGGGTGTCATTCAGGTGAGGATCCAAGTGGAGCAATCGATTTGACATCTTTTAATAGTATAGTAAATAGTGGAATTATTGATGATATTAATCTTAGTAATAGTATACTTTATAGAAGTATAGTTGATGATGACAGTCCAATGCCCCCAGAGGGTGAAATTCCATTGACAGATGATGAAATCCAAACTATTACCAATTGGATTTTAGAGGGAGCGATACAATTTTAAAGTTAAAGTATTTTTTATTTTTGTTTCCAATATTTTTGTCAGCTCAAGAATTTTCTGTTTCTGATAGCCTTCCAAATAATATGCCAATTAGTAAAAAAATATTTTGGTCGGAAAATGGTTTATTTCGAAAAACTAGTTTTGCTCCCAAGAGTAGGATAGAAGAGTTGAAATTGCGTCGAAATATGCTACAAACACATCAAAAATTAGGGGTAATTACACTAGGGATGATGGCATTGCAATCATATTGTGGACAACAATTAATTGATGGTGATTATAAATACAAGGAAATTCACCAAAACCTTGGATATGCAACTACAGGTGTTTATTTTACAACAGCTTCATTTTCCATACTTTCACCTCCTGCAAGAAAATACTCTCATCGAGTATCATCTATTAAACTCCATCGGTGGCTTGCAATAATTCATTTTACAGGAATGATAGCTCAACCTTGGCTTGGATATAAATCCGCATCTGAATCAAATGGGTATCATGCTCAGCAATATAAACAATGGCATGTTCAAGTTGGTAATGTAACGCTTATCAGTTTTGCATTGGCATTTTTAACTACAATTCTACCTTATTAATGTCAAAAATATTTATCATTTTATCTTTTCTTGCTATATCTTCTTCACAAATTGAGTTAGAATCTTCGAGCATCACTTATTATGGTAGTCATCCCTTTCATGACTGGCAAGGCGTGAGCAACTCTGCAAATTATCAAATTAATTGCAGTGAATCCAATACTTGTAAAATATCAATATCAATTCCAGTTGAATCATTTGATAGCAAAAATGAAAATAGGGATTCTAATATGTTGGATGTTGTTGAAGAATATTCATATCCCAATATTGAGTTTGAGATTGACCATTTTATCTTAGAACCAATACAAAATAGTTATAATGTGACGGGAATGTTAACATTTCATGGTATTTCAAATTTAATCGAATCAAAAGTAGACTGTAATCAAAACGGAGCTTATCTCGATTGTAAATCATCTTTTCAAATTAAGTTATCAAATTATAAAATAATTCGTCCTGCACTGCTTTTTATAAAGATAGATGATTTAGTTAAAATTGATTGTTTATTTTCTTTTAAATTTCCCCAATAACACATATTCTTTTATTTCATCTCTTTATAAATAGTGATTAATTTTAACACGATGAAAATCTATAAGAAAACAATTGCATCATTCATTTTTTTATTTTGTATTACTGGGTGTTTTAAGATTCAAGATAAAAATATCGAAAGTAAGAACGCTAAAATTGTTAAGAAATCTTTTTATGAAAATGGAAATATTGAAGTTGAATCTGAATTTTTAAATAATCAACTATATGGTATTTCAAAACGATGGTCAGAATCTGGAATATTACTAAATAAAGTTGAATATATGAATGGATTAGTTCACGGAGATTGGATTTTATATTATCCAACTGGTGTTATAAAACAGGTAACACAATATAAATTTGGTAAAAAACATGGTTTTGAAAAGTGGTTTTATCAAAATTCACAATTAAAATCTGAAATCGAATATGAAAATGATAAACCAATTACAAATATTGTTCGATTTGATGAAAATGGGAATTTGATTTATTAGTAAACATAGCTTTGAAAAACGAAAATATCACTGTAATTTTAATATGTTTTATTTTTCGATTTTGCAAGTAATCCATTAAGGGGATACGAATGAAAACATTTATTATTTTTATTATGGCAATCAGCTTTTTAGCAGGTCAATCGCCTAAATACACAAGTTTTTATCTAACTGATGAAGTTCGTTCATCAATTAAAATGCTTATTAAATATAACGATATTGCTGATGAAATTGAAAATCAAGATGATAAAGTAGAATATTTTAAAGCTGTTTCAGAAGCATTTTATATTTCTACTAACAAGTTAGATGCTATTTATTCTAAAAAAGTTGAAGAAAAAAATAATGAAGTCTATGAGATTGAAGTAAATCTTCAAGTAGAACCATCAACAATCAATTCAGATTTTACAAGACCTACTTTGAGTTATGAATACAAACCCATTAAAATAACTTCCAAAGCTAAAGATAAAAATATCCATGAAAAACAAGCCAAAAAAATGAAAATCCAGTACATAAAACTGCATTCCTATTTCAAAGAAATAAATGATGCTTTAGATACACGATTGAGTGAATTAGAATTATTAGAAATTGAAGCTAATTCAAAAAATGAGAATGAAATTGTTGAAGTTCCAAAACCTGTAGTAGAAAGCCAAAATCAATCAATAATTGAACCTGAGATAAATCAACCTATAATAGAAGATGAAAATATGGTTGAAGAATTATCTCCTGATCCTATTACTATTCCGGTTGAAGATGTTGAAGTTGAACAAGAATTGGCAGATTCAACAGTAATTAATGATGAAATTCCAATTCAAGAAGTTGATGTAAATATCAAAGAAGTAGATAAAGTTGTAGATGTAATATCAACTCCTTCTTTTTGCAATATTAAATTACAGTTAGCTGAAGGAAATACAAATAAACTACATGTTGTTTATGATTGTTCAGAATCCATCTACGGTTTTCAATTTGAACTAACTAATTTACATCTCAATTATGGAGTAAATCCTAACTTTGATATTCGTTTTAGTGAAAGGACAGGACAAATTATTGGATTTTCATTTAAAGGAGATTCTATGCCTATAGGAAAAGGACTATTAGCAGAATTTGGGTTTATTTCCCCTCAAGAAGATATTGAAGTTTGTTTGATCGATGAGGTAATTGCTGGTATGGGAGGAAGTCAAATAAATATTCAAAAAGTAGAATGTTTACCAATTTTTGGAAGTGGCATCACTGTTGCTGTTGAGCCAGATGTTGAGTTGGAAGAAAAACCTAAAGAGTTAGAAGTTGAAAACCCAAAGCAAGAAATTATAGTTGAAGAGATTATAATTTCAGATTTTAAAACAGCGTTTAGAAATGCGCGAAATTCTGGAGCAGATACTTTTGAATTAGATGGAATTGTGTATTCAACTTTGACTCGAAAGGATTTTAGGCGAGCATTTAGAAAAGCACGTGCTCAAGGTAAATCTACATTTCGCTTTGGTAAAAGAACCTACTCAACAAAAATTAAAGAAGAAAATTAATAGTATATTTAAATTACTACATAAATATAATGGATTACGAGTAATTGAACAGGGTTAATTCTACATTTATACCCGCAAATATACAGAGTGCCCATAATCGACCAAATGCTCCAATCCATACAAGCAAAAATGAAATGTATAGTAAAATTTGACTTTGTAGTGAATTATTTTCAATGATTTTTCCACTAAACAATACTTAAATTATAAGAAATAATCCAGCTATTTTTGATAGAAGAAGTCGATTTTTGCTAATTAATAATTGTATTTATTTTTCTTTAAATTAGTAATTAAATTTCCCCAGCACCAATAGAACCTTGGTCACCATGAATCCAATCGCCAACAAATTGATATGCTTTTCGTAAATCGTCTAAAGTTGCTATCATAATCACCATGTCTTGTTCTTTTCCGTCGTGGTCAACTACGTAATTTGGCAACATACCTTCAATCTTAAAACCTAGTTTTTCATAGATTTTTTGAAGTCCAGCTTGGGGTCTCATAAATTTTGTAACAAGTTTATTTATTTTCTTATCATCAGCAATTTCAAATAAATCTTTAGCCAAAACATATTGAGCGCCATTACCAATAAATTCTGGTCGCACAACTAACCTCAATTGTGCTTCACCACTTTTCCATGTTTCAGTTTCTATTTCTAGTGAACCATCACCTATAATTTGATTTTCAGAAACAACAATTCTTCTGATAATATTTTTTTCATCACAACTTTTAATTCTATTTATAATGTGGTTTCTGTCATCTACATTGCTTCTAAAATATATTCGTTGTTTTGCAGGAAATGATTGAAAAAAATTATGTGATTTATCTATATCACTTGGTTCAAGATTTTTAACTATCACCTGAGTTTTATCTTTTAATTTATATTGTGTTTCCATATAATTCTCCTAAATAATTCCTGCAAATTCTTGAAGTAGTCTCCAATTTTGCAATCTATCTTCCTGAGATTTTAATATTGAATCGCTAGGGTTTCTCTCTTTATCAAAGTGTTTTGCAAATCTATTTTCAGTTCTAGCAAAATACAGAAAGTCAATTTTCTCACCTGTTTTTGGATTAACATACCAATCATCATTTTTGGCTGGATTACCTTGCAATGAAATTCTGTCAGATAATTTGTCACCCTTAGATGGATCATGAATAAAAACAGGAAAAGTCCTTGAATCAGCAGCTAATTTAGCTTGTTGTACAGCTACATCGTCTCCTACACCATGTTCAGGTTGACATGTAGTGTATACATTAACAACTGAAGGTCCTTTATATTCATTTGCTGCCATAATTGCTTTATAGAAATGGTTTGTATGTGCAGCTGTTGTTTGAGCTACAAACACATCAGGATGCATCATAGCTAAGTTTGCGATTTCTTTTCTTCTTTCAGTTTTACCTTTTATAGATTTTCCATGAAATGACATTTTAGCATCTTGACCCATAAATGTTGCAGTTGAAGTTTGTCCACCTGTATTTGAGTAAGATTGTGTGTCTAAAATTAGGATGTTTATATCCATTCCTGATACAAGTAATCTTGACATAGATTGAAAACCAATATCAAGCATTGCGCCATCACCACCAATGCACCATATTTTTTTATCTTCCCAACCCATTTGATTCCAACGAGAACGCACTCCCATAGCATCTGCTGAGTTATTTTCAAATAATGAGTTTGTCCAAGGTACCATAAATGGATTATATGGATATGTAGAACCATACACTGTATTGCAACCAGTAGAGGCCACAAGGCCGATGCTTTCTTTTCCATATACAAATCCTGTTGCTGCAAGCATCATTCTAAGAGCTGTTCCTTCTCCGCATCCCATACAAGAACCTGCACCACCAGTAAAGAGCATTGAACTTTCATTCAACATCATATCAGCTAACACTTTTTCATTAATATACTCTTTAGGTGTTTCTCCTGTTGAAATGTAAAAGTCAAATGCAGTTTTATATTTTGGAATAGTTTCATCCACTTTTGGAATCATAGATAGAGCGTCATGTTCTCCACACGCAGTTACACACTCACCACACCCCTTGCATTTTGTTGGATCAATAAAAATTCCATACTTTGCTGGTTCTTTGCCTTGTTTTTTGGGAGTATTATAGAATTTTTTTGTTTCAGCCCATTGCCCACTAATCCAATCTTTATGTGAAGAAGTGCACCCATTGAGCATTGTGTCTAATTTTGATTCTGGAATTGCTTTGCCAAGTATTGCAGTATCCGGACATTGAATAACACATTCCATACATGCCACACAATTATCTGCATTGTATTCAGGAATATCAGGTGCAATATAACTGAAATCACGCAATACTGCAGTTCCAGCAGGTATTAAACTTCTAGCAGTTGTTAAATCTGCAGGGAGTTCAAGTTCTGCTGTACCATCATTGTAAGCACCAACAATTCGTTCGTTAAAATCATTTACATCAAGTATATCAAATGCGTTATGTTTGTTTTGTTTTGAAACTACTGAATTACTCATGCTTCAACTCCTTCCTTCATTTCAATTATTTCTTTTGGAATTTCAAACACCTCAGAATATCCTCTTCTTACAGCATTCAAGTTATCTTGTACAACTTGCTCACCACGTTTACCGAAATACTTCCGTAGGGATTTTTCAACACCTTTTAAAAGTTGGTCATCAGAAATTCCTGATTGTTTCATAAATGGTGTTGCTTTAAGGAAAATGCCTAACAACACAATTCCTTGCATTCGTTGTGCTAAATCTGCTCTTGATGACACATCTCTAGCAATTTCAACAGTATCAAGTGCATACACATGAATATTATTATCCCTTATTTTCTCTTGTGCCCACAAAGGAATATCTTTCCAGATTTCAGTTGGTTCAGTTTTATGTGTTTGTACAAATAAAATACCATTAGTTTGTAATCCCTTCAATGGGTTAGCAAGGTTAAATGCGTTTATATCATTCAATGGGACAAAATTAACAAATTCTAGCTCATTATGGGTTCTGATTTTTTCAGGACTTATTGTTAAAAAGTAAGCAGTAGGTAGTCCTTTTTTCTCAGAACCATATTTTGGATATGCCTGAACGTTCATATCAAATAGGTCTGCAACAATAGTAGCTATAACTTTGTTTGTTGTAACAGAACCAAATCCGCCAACCGAATGACCACGCATTGAAAATGCACCATCTGGACGAATGTCATAATTATTGTCAGTTTCTAATCCCAATTCATGTTTAATTCCAATAGCAAAATACCGTTTATTATCTTCATACATATTTTTATATACTTCAATAATATCTGCCGGTCTAATATCTCGTGATCCAAGTCCTGCAGATCCTGAATAAATTTTAGGGATTGAAACAATATTTCGTTCAGACAAAGAGTCAGCGAAACTAGCTTTAACTTCCATTGTCAAAGGATTGCTTTCAGCAAGTGGGTTATCTAACCGCTCTAATACTGTAAAAGCTTTCACATTTTCAAGTGCTTCTACAATTTGTTTTGCAGGAAACGGTCTAAAAGAAGTAATACTAACTACCCCAACTTTTTGACCTGTAGTTTTTCGAATATAGTCAGCAGTTGCTTCAGCAGTTTCAGTTAAACTTCCCATGCCAACAATTGCCCATTCTGCATCATCCATTTTATATTGGTTTACTAAATCATATCTTCTACCTGTTGAGTCATAAAAATCATCCATTGCAGATAATAATTCTGATTCAATTTTATTTGTATAAGCACGTTGAGCAATTTTACCTTTCATATATGAATCTTGGTTTTGCACAACACCCGACATTGTTGGGTGATATGGATCCATAAAATTCACCAACTTTTCTTGAGGTGCCAATACAAAATTTTCCATCAACTTAGGTTCAGGAAGCATAACATTTTCAATGGTATGTGTAGTTAAGAAACCATCCATAATATTAAAGAATGGAGTAGAGGTATTTTCTGCTGTTCGTCTTGCAATGAGTGCCAAATCTGCTACTTCTTGAGCATTTTTTGCAAATAACATTCCCCATCCACAATCAGTAACACCCATAACATCATCATGACCAGCATGGACATTCAGAGAATGCGATGTAAGAGCACGTGCTCCAATATGAAATACAACAGGTAGTCGTTTTCCAGAAATTGTATAAAGAACTTCCTTCATAAGGATAAGTCCTTGCCCAGAAGTAAAATTAGTAACACGCCCACCAGATAATGCATACCCTTCGCAAGTGGACGCTGAACTATGTTCAGATTCTAATTCTATAAACGCAATAGGTTCTTCCCATAGATTTGTTCCACCATTAGCAACAACGATTTGGTATCCAGAGCCCATAGTTGTTGAAGATGTAATTGGATATGCACATGCAGCTTGTGAAATATGAGTTTCAACCCATACAACCATAGCTGCACCGTCAGCAGTTGATTTGATTCCTGGATATTTAAACTTATTCATTGAATACCTTTATTAATAAAATGTTAAATTGATTTAATTTTGTCAAAAACAGGTTGTAAAAATTACGAAACTATAAGGGATATTATAAAAGAATAAAAATGGGATTATTGAGTCTTATTTATGTTTAATGTTTTGAATTAGCGTTTTCCAACCCAATTTTTCTAACTGTTTTTTCAGTTTTCTATAGCCATCTCCATATATTGCGTCCTCGTTTGCATCCATATTTTGTAGATGAATATTAGAAAACTGAGTGTTTGTATGTTGATACATCAACATGCTACCAAGATTACAAAATCCTTCCGTATCTTTATCATTCATTTCAATTTCATGTTCAATGAGCCATACATGTAAAAGCTCATGTGCAAGGATGGCATTAAATTCAGTTTTGGGAAGAAAATTAAGAATAAAAATAGTATAATCTCGAGATGTACTAAATATAGTTGTAGTTTCTTTAGTATGTGTAAACCCCTTTAAATGGTCAGATGCTAACAATTCAGATTTCCTTGTAATTTGATTTCTATACAAAAGGTGAATTGGAATATTAGTTGGTATATTTGAAATGCCTACTTGATTCAATTTGCTAATTACTGTATTAAAACTGTTTATGATTTCTTCATTTGTTTTAATTATATTGGTTTCGCATAAACTACATAAAAATCTACCATCGTTTAATTGAAATCCCCCTTGAGTAATTTCACTTGAAATTATTCGACTACAAGAATAACATTCATGCCCTTCATTTTTATGTGTTTCATGAAATTGATTTCCCCATGCATCAATTAAATATTGTGTTTCTAAAGGGAGAAGACAAATATCACATTTTGGTAAGATATGTTGTGAATAACATTTATTATGATAGGATTTATCATTAGAAGAGATATACGAATCACTAATATGTTTTAAACAGTGTTGACATTTTAACTGGATATGATCTTTATAGCATTTTTCATGATATTCATTTCCTTCAAATTCAATCCATGAATTTCCCAAAGAGATATTGCAGTGATTACAGGTTTGATTACCCCAAATATTTATGGGTATAATGTAAATTAAGAAAAGATAAAATATAAAAATTTGTTGTTTCATGTAAATCAAATTTAGTTTTATAATAATATTGTTTCATAATATATATAATATGCAAACAAAGAAAAAAATGAAAATTGCATTTTTAACAGCAGGTGGTATTGCACCTTGTCTATCTTCTTCAATCGGTCGTTTAATTTCAAACTATTCTTACCAATTTCCAAATGCTGAGATGATTGGCTATTTATATGGATATAAAGGATTGTTAACTGGTAATTCAATTAAAATAACTGAAAAAGTTAAGAGAAACGCAGAGATTTTATATAAGTTTGGGGGAAGTCCCTTAGGGAATAGCCGTGTAAAGTTAACCAATATTGATGATTGTATTAAAAATAGATATGTTAAATCTGGCGAAATTCCGTTAGAGGTTGCATCAAACCAACTAGTTCAAGATGGAGTTACAATTTTACATACTATTGGGGGTGATGATACGAATACTACAGCTGCTGATTTAGCACATTATTTAAAAGATAATGGATACAATTTAACCGTAGTTGGACTTCCCAAAACAGTTGATAATGATGTGTATCCAATTTCTCAAACTCTTGGTGCATGGACAGCATCAGAACAAGGGGCAATATTTTTTGAAAATGTTGCCAATGAAAATACAACAAGTTCACGCCAATTGATTATTCATGAAGTAATGGGTAGAAATTGTGGTTGGCTAACTGCAATGACAGCGTTTAAATATAGAGAACGATTGCAAAAACGATCATTTCTACCTGATTTATTAATTGAACCCAAAAGGTGGGATATTGATGCAGTATATATACCCGAAATGAAAATCAATATTAAAAAAGAAGCTATTCGTTTAAAAGAGTTGCTAGATAAAAAAGACTCAGTCAATATATTTTTAAGCGAAGGAGCTGGAATAGAAAGTATTGTCAAAGAAATGGAATATAATGGAGAAGAAATTAAAAGGGATGCATTTGGACATTATCGTTTAGATGAAATTAACCCTGGCAAGTGGTTTGGTAAACAGTTCTCCAAGTTGATTGAAGCAGATAAAACATTGGTGCAAAAAAGTGGATATTTTGCTAGATCAGCACCATCTAATAAACAAGATTTAGAGTTAATATTTAGCACAGCAGACCTAGCTGTAAAAATGGGAGCAGAAGGCAATAGCGGTGTTATTGGATTAGATGAAAATGATGCAAATAAATTGCAATGTATTGACTTTAAACGAATTAAAGGTGGCAAACCATTTGATTCAAGTCAAGACTGGTTTGTAGGCATGTTAAGAGATATAGGTCAAACATAAAGTAATACTTTAAGTATTTAGTGTAAATAATATAAAGAGAGATTGTTATGTCAGTACATTATAGTGAATTAGGTTTAGTAAATACAAAAGATATGTTTAAAAATGCTATGGTAGGAAAGTATGCTGTTCCCGGATATAATTTTAATAATTTAGAACAAATTCAGGCTATCATTCAAGCAAGTGTGGAAAGCGGTTCTCCAGTTATTTTACAAGTATCATCAGGTGCTCGAAAATATGCTAATCAAACGATGTTACGATACATGGCACAAGGTGCAGTTGAGTACGCAAAAGAATTAGGCAAAAATATTCCTATTGCTCTTCATCTTGATCATGGGGATACATTTGAATTGTGTAAATCATGTATTGATTTAGGATTTTCTTCAGTTATGATTGATGCTTCACATCATTCGTTTGATGAAAATGTTGATTTAACCAAAAAAGTTGTGGACTATGCACATCAATTTGATGTGAGTGTTGAAGCAGAATTAGGAATTTTAGCTGGTGTTGAAGATGATGTGGTTGCAGAAAAATCAACATATACTAGACCTGAAGAAGTAATCGAATTTGTGGAGCGAACAAATTGTGATTCTTTAGCAATTTCAATTGGAACTTCACATGGCGCATTTAAATTCACTCCAGAACAATGTTCAAAAGATGAAAATGGACAGTTAATTCCACCTATGTTGAAATTCGATGTTTTAGAGGCAGTTGAAGTTAAATTACCTGGTTTTCCAATTGTCTTACATGGTTCATCTTCTGTACCACAAGAATTAGTTGATTTGATCAATAACAATGGTGGTAATCTTGACTCAGCAATTGGTATTCCAGAAGAATGGTTACGAAAAGCTGCTAAGTCATCTGTTTGTAAAATAAATATTGATTCAGATGGTCGCTTAGCCATGACAGGTCACATACGAAAAACACTGCAAAATGATAGCAAAGTGTTTGATCCAAGAAAATATCTAGGTCCAGCAAGAGATGCTCTGAAAGAACTTTACATACAAAAAAACGTAAATGTTCTTGGTTGTGCAGGAAACTATTAGTCGTAAAAAAATACTTTTGATGTTTTCCTGTTAAGTGTAACTAATAACTGAATTATTTGTAAAAAATAATATTATTGTTCCAAATTATCATTGGTGAGAGTAACTGATTTTCAGTAAACTTTCACTCATGTTTCACATCATTTCTACTTAATTAATGACAACACCAAAACGATTATATTTAATTGATGGAATGGCACTTATTTACCGTGCTCATTTTGCAATGATAAACAATCCTTTAGTAACACAAGATGGTAGGCATACTTCTGCCATATTCGGTGTTGTAAACTCCCTGTTAAAATTAATTCGAGAAGAAAAACCAGATTATTTTGCTTTTATTTTAGATTGTAAAGAACCAACATTTCGCCACAAACTTTACACAGACTACAAAGCTACTCGTGAAAAAATGCCAGTTGAGTTGGTTGAACAGCTCGAACCTCTATATAATGTTATTGACCAAATGAAAATTCCTATGGTTAAGAAACCTGGGTTTGAAGCAGATGATATTATTGGCACTTTATCTCGACAAGCAGAATCAGCAGGGCTTGATACAATTATTGTAACTGGTGATAAAGATATGATGCAGTTAGTGACTGATCATGTTTTTGTATATTCACCTGGCAATCGATTTAAACCCACAACCATTTATAACCCCGCAAAAGTCAAAGATAGGTGGGGTATTGATCCTGTTAAAATCATTGATTATTTAGCGATGGTTGGGGATAGCTCTGACAATGTTCCTGGTGTTGATGGAATTGGTGCAAAGACAGCTGTGAAACTATTGCTTGAATATGGCGATATGGAAAATATCATTGACCATACTGAAGAAATTAAAAATAAACGAGTGTATAATGGGTTAAAAAATGGCCGTGATATGGCTCACTTATCCAAGGAACTTGTGACTATTCATTGTGAAGTTCCTGTTGAGTTACATCTTGAAGAATTGATTTCGCAAGATATGGATATTTTAGCTTTAACTGAAACAATGGCTGATTTAGAATTACACTCGCTTATTAAACAATTAGGTAATCAATCTCAAGAAAATGAGGTAGTAAAACCATTAAAAGAAGTAAAAAAATCGTATTCTACAATCCAAGAAGTGGACGAGTTAGAAAAGCTTGTAAAAGCCCTAAAATCTTCAGCTCTACTTTCAGTTGACTTAGAAACAACAAGTGTTATTCCACATGAAGCAGAAATTGTAGGTATTTCATTTTCCAACAAAGAAAATACTGGATGGTATATTGCCATTGAGTATCCAGAGAAATTACCTGATATGTTTTCACCTTTTAAACTTGAAAATGTACTTGAGAAATTAAAGCCAATTTTAGAAGATTCAAAAATTGCAAAATGTGGTCAAAATATTAAGTATGATGCATTAGTTTTTCATTATAATAATATCCAATTAAATGGAATAAAATTTGATAGTATGGTTGCTGGTCATATGCTTCAACCTGATAGAAATTCTCTAAAATTAGATCATCTATCACTGGATTATTTGCAATATAAAATGAAACCAATAGAAGATTTGATTGGAAAGGGTGCAAAACAAATTTCAATGGCAGAAGTACCGTTAAAGGATATTTCCTTTTATGCTTCAGAAGATGCTGATATTGCTTATTCGTTGTCCAATATTTTAAAGAAGAAATTGGATGAAAAAAATCTCATTGAAGCATTTGAAAAAATTGAAGTCCCACTGATTTCAGTTCTGATTGAAATTGAAAAAAATGGTGTTTATGTAGATTTAGAGTTTCTTAAAATTCTTTCAACTAAATTAGAGAGTAAACTGAATACTATAATTAACTCAATTTATGAAATGGTAGAACATGAGTTTAATATTAATTCTCCTCAACAATTAGCTGAAGTGTTATTTGATGAAATTGGATTAAAAACTATTAAAAAACGTAGTACAGCTGTTGAAGTTTTAGAGGTATTAAAATATCACCATCCCTTACCTGAAAAAATTTTAGAATATCGACAAATTAAAAAACTAAAATCAACTTATGTGGATGCGTTTCCAAACCATGTTAATCCCAAAACTGGACGTATTCATACATCATTAAATCAAACAATTGCATCAACTGGACGTTTATCTAGTACAAAACCTAATTTCCAAAATATTCCAATTCGGACAGAACTTGGGAAGGAAATTCGAAAGGCATTTATAGCTGAAAATTCTGGATGGAAAATTTTATCTGCAGATTATTCTCAAGTTGAATTACGAATAATGGCACATTTTTCTGATGAACCTGAATTGTTAAAAGCATTTGCTGATGGTATTGACATCCATAGACGGACAGCATCTCTAGTAAATGGAATTTCTGAAGACGAAGTTACTACTGATCAAAGAAGAACTGCTAAGGTTGTAAATTTTGGAATCATGTACGGAGCAGGTCCATTTAGAATGTCTCAAGAATTAGGAATATCTATGGTTGAAGCTCGTAATTTAATTGAAAATTATTTCAAAACATACCCAGGTATTAAAAAGTATATGGAAACTACATTAATTGATGCTCGCAATAATGGGTATGTAAAAACGTTATTTGGAAGACGACGAAATACTAAAAATTTAATGGTGTCCAATAAAAATATTGTTCAATCTGAAGAAAGAGCAGCTATAAATATGCCTATTCAAGGGACTGCTGCAGATTTAATAAAAATTGCAATGATACGTATCCAAGATAAATTAGATGAACATCAATTTGATTCTAAAATGATTCTACAAATTCATGATGAATTATTATTCGAAGTTCCTGAAAATGAAATTGATAAACTCTCTGAAATAGTGGTTCATGAAATGGAAAATGCAATTTCGTTAAAGGTGCCTCTAATTGTGGATTGGAATATTGGCGATAATTGGTTTGAAGCTCACTAAAATATAATGAAGAAAATTTAATAAACATGGAAGCATCAATTACACTCAAAGCAATTGCGAAAACTTTTAGAAATAACACTCTTCTGGCAGATTTATCATTTGGTGTTGAAAAGGGGACAACTTTTGTAATAATTGGCGAAAATGGTTCAGGAAAATCAACAATCCTAAAAATGCTAATTGGTTTGATTGAAAAAGATAAAGGAATGGCATACATTCATGGGAAAGATATTCAAACTCGCGGAATTGAAACTCGATCAATTACAGGATATATGCCTCAATCAAATAACCTCGATGATGAATTGACTGTTTATGAAAATCTACTAATATATGCTCAGTTGCATGGATTAACAGTATTAGAAGCAAAAAAGAGTATTAAACGATGGTCTGAGATTTTAGAATTCAAAAAACAATTGCAAAAATACCCCAAAAATTTAGCTTCCGGACATTTACGAAAAGTGATTTTTGCTCGTGCTCTTATCCATGATCCTGAGGTTATTTTGTTGGATGAACCTACTGCAGGATTAGACCCCCATACACGGTCAAAGGTGTGGGATGTGTTAGATAAACTCCACACTTCAAAAACCATTTTATTTACTACACAAAATTTATCAGAAGCTGAACGGTATGCTGATAGAATTGCCATCCTTCATAATGGAAATATAAAAATGGATGGTACACTGGACAGATTGATTGAAACAACCCATGGATTAACTCGATATAGATTATCATTTTCTAAAAACCCACCTGACGAATTTATGGAAAAACTGAAAGAATTTCCTCGAGTTTTACGTCCAACATTGAAAGGATTAGATTTAGAATTTTATTCACGTGAACGGAAGCAGTTTTTCAATGTGTTAAAATTAGCTTTAAATTATGAATTAGATGATATTGATACAGGGATTTGTACATTGCGCGATTTATTTGTTGGCTTAACTGATGGGGGGCTAGAATAATGCTTTCCATTATGTTAAAACGAGATTGGTTCAGCTTTAGAAAAAAAATACTCAGCTTTCTTTTTATTTGGGCAATGTTCCCAATGATTTTACATGTTTTAGTTGCATTACCTTTATCAAAAGTAATTCAATTGGATATTCGGTATTTGAATTGGGTTGCACCTGGAATTTGGGTTATTACCTCTGGATTTATTGCATTTTCTACTGCATTCTATAGATTAAAAAAGATTCGTGGTAACTCTGAACAATTAGAAATCTATTTAAAAGCTCCCATGAGCAATGTGCAAATTTTGCTCCCAATAATTATTTGGGCAAGTATTTTAGGAGTTGTTCAATTTGTTTTTTCATTTGGATTAACAACAGCAATAAATCATGAGTATTTTTCAGGTGTGCAATTTTTATTAATTTTTCTTACTTCCATTATTTCAATTCTGTTTTTTGCAATTATTGGAGTATTATTTGGTTTACTTATTAATAATGAGTTTATTTCAACATTTTGTACGTTTGCACTTCACGTAATTTTTGCATTTGGACTAGGTGGATTTATACCAAAAGAATTATATCCTGATACCTTTCAGGGTTTATTGAACTTTATTCCATTAAGTGGACTATTCGAAAATTTACAGTTAATTGTACAAAATAATCCAATCAATTTTGGTTCACTTGTATTAATGTTTATATTTAGTATTGTTCTTTTTGGAGTTAATGTAATTTTAAGTCACAAGAATTTTAGAGGATAAATTGAAAAATTTAGACGATAGATATTTTATTGTAGGAGTAGATGGTGGTGCAACTTCTACCCGCGGAGTTTTGTTTGACCAAACAGGTGAAACATTAGCAATTGCTTATGAAAAAGGTACCAATTTGTCTGTATATGGTGAAAAGGCTGCTACCCGAATTTCAAATATTGTAAATAAATTATGTACCCAAGCCAAAATATCCAATGATATGATAGATTCAGTTGGACTTGGACTTGCTGCTGCATCAAATGAAGATGGAAGAGATTTAGTCTTTAAAGAAATGGATAGATTAGGAATTGCTCAACGTACACTCATTTTGAATGATGCTGAAGCAGCCTATGAGTTAAGTTGTCCAGGGGATTTTGGAGTTTTAGTAACGGTAGGTACAGGAGTAATTTGTATCGTAAAGGATGCAAGTGGAAAAATATATCGCTCAGCAGGAAAAGGTCATTTTGAAGGTGATATTGGAAGTGGCTATTGGATTGGTCGCCAAGCGATAATGCATTTAGCTGCCAATGAAACATCGGTTTTGGGTGATCTAGAACTCACTGAGTTTCAAGATATTTTATTAATGGTTACCGAAGAAGAAAATTTTACTACTGCAATTGAAAAATTATCTGAAGATGAAAACTCTTTATCTATGATTGCCTCAATGGCAAAGTATGTAATTGATTCAGCAAAACATGGAAATGAACTTGCGTTATCAATAGTTCAAGAAGCAACAAAATCTGTAGCTGAATACTTGATAGATTTATTGCATGAAGTGGGTTATAAAGAAAAATCAATTGTATTAGCAGGAAATGGAAGTGTTATTCGAAATGATTTTTATAGAAAAGTATTAAACGATGCACTACAATTTGATTTTCCTGATGTTAAATGGACATTTTCTAAACTTTCACCTGCCTATGGAGCTGGTTTGTTATCTGCAAAATTACGTGATATTACAGTACATCCTTCAGAAATATTAAAAGGTGAATACCTTGCTACAACCACGCGTTAAAATTCATTTAAATAATCTTCATGAAAATTGTATAACTATTCAAAAACAAGTTAGTGACTCTAAAATTTTAGCTGTTTTAAAAGCTGATGCCTATGGGCATGGAATTATTCGCATTGCTCAAAAATTAGAAAAAGAAAATATCCACGGTTATTGTGTTGCATTAGTAAAAGAAATTCATGATTTGTTAGATGCTCAAATCCAAAAACCCATTTTACATTTGGGACGCCTTCCTAAATTTGGATTAGATATTTTTACTAACCCCCAAGTTCGATGTACAATTAATTCAATAAATGACATTCACACATTAGAAGAATTTTGCAAATCAAACCAAACCCAATGTGTTGCTCATATCAATATTGATACTGGAATGGGGAGGATGGGTGTTTCTTTTGATGAGTTTAAAAATGCAATTGATTTACTTCTTAAAAGTAAATGTATTGAGTTGGAAGGAATATATTCTCATTTTGCGACCGCTGAAACAAATCAAACTGTTTTAATTGGTCAGTTATCAAAGTTTTTAGAAGTTAAATCTTATGTAAAATCTCACAATATTAAATATTTTCATATTGCAAATAGTGCAGGTTTGTTAATTAATGATAAAACGCATTTTAACATGGTTCGTACAGGCATTGCCCTTTATGGTGTAAACCCAATTCATGAAGGAAATGATCTTAAACCAGTAATGGAATTTGTAGCATCTGTAGTTTTAAAGAAGAGAATAAAACAAGGCGAGACTGTTGGGTATGGTCAAACATACATTGCAGAAAGGGATATGGAAGTAGCTATTATTCAAAGTGGCTATGCCGATGGTATTCCTTTAGAATTCTCAAACTCTGGATGTGTATATTACAAAAACCACGCTCTTAAAATTTTGGGTAGAGTATCTATGGATTTAACCTGTATTGAAGTTGGGAATTCTAACCTGCAAGAGTATGATGAAGTTTCGTTATGGGGTTGTTCAAATTATGGTGCTGACATAGAAAGTATTTCAAAAAAGTATAATACAATACCTTATATTTACTTAACTGGCGTATCTAAACGTGTGAAACGAGAATATATTGATGGTTGAGTCTCTCCCTGTAATATTTACTGAGTATAGTAAAACCGTTAATACAAAAGAGTTTGTTAAGAGTAACCAACAACATAAGTTGTGGGTTATCAAGAAAGTACAAAAACTTAACCATTTTAATGGTTTTATGGTACATAGCTTAAAATATTTTTTGGAGTAACCCAATGAAAAAACTTTTATTACTAACTATTCTAATTTTGGGGTGCACACAAACTCCAATAGTAGAAATTAACCAACCACCATCTGAAAAACTCAATTGGCAAAATCTTCCCCTTCGTGAAAAAATAGCCCAAATGATTATGGTTCGGGTTAGAGGTGATTTCTATAACTCTGAATATTGGTATAAAAAGGAATTAGACAGATATTTAGAAGATGTTGGAATTGGTGGTATTATATCCTTTGGTGGAAGTATACATGGGACATTCCATAATATTCAATATTTTCAATCCAAATCAAAAATACCACTCCTCGTTTCAGCGGATTATGAACGGGGTTTAGGTCAGTGGATGAGAGGGGCAACATTATTCCCAAGCAATATGGCAGTAACTGCAACAAATGACCCTCAGCTTGCATATAATCAAGGAAAAGTAACAGCCAAAGAAGCACGTGCAATTGGGGTTCATGTTACATTTGCTCCTGTTATGGATGTAAACAATAATCCAGAAAACCCCATAATTAATTTTAGAGCATATAGCGATTCACCCGATTTAGTCTCTCAATTTGGAACTCAATTTATTCAAGGCTCACAAGAAAATGGACTTATTGCATGTGCTAAACATTTTCCAGGACATGGAAACACATCTACAGATAGTCATTCAAGTTTACCTACGATACAAGGCAACCGTGAAGAGTTAGAAAAAATTGAATTAGCTCCTTTTAAATCTGCAGTTGAAGCAGGTGTTAAAATGATAATGGTGGGGCATATTGCTCTTCCTGGATTAGATTCCAGTGGAAAACCAGCATCGCATTCTTCACTAATTACAACTGATTTACTTCGTAAAGAATGGGGTTTTGAGGGAATAGTTATTACAGATGGTATGGAAATGGGAGGATTAACCCAATCAACTTGGGCAGGAGAATCTGCAATCCGGGCAATTGAAGCAGGATCTGATATTTTACTACTCCCTATGGATGTTGACCACACAATTGATGCTCTAGAATTAGCGGTACAACAAGGGCGAATTTCTGAAGACAGAATCAATGAATCTATAAAACGTATATGGGAAATGAAAACTGAGGTTGGTTTATTTAATAATTTCCAATCAATATGGGAAAATGTTGAAAATAATATTGGAATTTCGGAACATACCAAAGTTTCAAAAGAAATTGCTGAGAAATCCATAACACTTGTGAAAGATGAGCAGAATGTATTACCCTTGCATCCGGAGAAAATAAATTCCCTTACCCATTTAGTATTATCTACAGATGATGGTGTAAGGGATATGCTTGATCCAATTATTAGAGATATAAATTATACACATGGAAATGTAGAAAATATAATTGTGAACGAACAATTAAGCACTATTCGAATCAATGAAATATTGAGCAAAGTTTCTAATTCTGACCACGTAGTGGTATCTTTATTGGTGCGAATTCGCATGGATAAGGGGCAATCAACAATTGATGATTCACATGCATCATTGCTCGAACAAATGAATGAAAAAGGGATACCTTTTGTGGTAATGAGTTTTGGTAGCCCATATTTACCTTTGTATGATTATTTGCCTGCATATCTGTGTGCCTATGGATATGGTTCAATTTCCCAAAAAGCTGTATCCGATGCCCTATTTGGGCGTAAATCTATTAACGGAATTTTGCCTGTTGTTTTGAACAATGAATTTAAAAGAGGGCATGGTGTTACAAATGATAAACGCACTAAGGGTTTCAAATCATCGACAGGAAAATATGATTTAAATAATGCGTGGACAGTACTAAATGAAGCAATTGCTGATAGCATTTTTCCTGGGGCACAAGTGTTTATTAGTAAGCAGGGAGAAATTGTTGCATCACAGGGATTTGGTTACCACACGTATGATAACCAATCTCCACCAGTAACCCCCAATTCCATTTATGATATTGCCTCTCTCACTAAAGTTGTTGCCACTACCCCAGTTATAATGAAATTAATTTCCCAAAAAAAATTAGGTCTAAACCAAAATATCAACCAATTCTTTCCAAATTTTACAGGAAAATGGAAAGACAAAGTAACCATTGAGCATTTACTTACACATTCGTCTGGACTCAAACCGTTTATTCAATATTTTTTGGATACACCTTTAAAATCTCCGAGTGAGATTATTGACGATATCACTTTGCATGATTTAGATTTTGAGCCAGGTACCCAATTTCAATACAGCGATTTAGGGATGATTTTACTCCAAGAAATTGTTAAAAAAGTGGGAAATCACGATATAGATTGGTTCGCAGATAGATGGATTTATCGACCACTTGGAATGCAAAATACTATGTTTAACCCTGATAGTAGTTATTTACCATGGATAGTACCTACAGAGTACGATTCTCTATATCGAGGAAGATTGGTTTATGGTGAAGTTCATGATGAAAATGCACATGTTTTAGGTGGAGTAGCAGGTCATGCAGGATTATTTTCAAATGCTGAAGATGTAGGGAAATATGCCCAAATGATGCTCAATCAAGGAATTTGGTTGGGGAATCGTTATTTTTGGGGGTCTGATATTCGACGGTTTACAAAAAGACGCAATATTCCAAATGGGTCGGAGCGAACATTAGGGTGGGATACACCTTCTCGAAATGGTAAAAGTTCAGCAGGGGATTATTTTTCTCATAACTCGTATGGTCATTTGGGGTTTACAGGTACCAGTTTATGGATTGATTCTATCAATGAAATTATTGTAATTTTATTGAGCAATAGGGTACACCCAAACCGAAATAAAGGGGGGATGTACACAGTACGTCGTGATTTCCATACACAAGTTATGGAAGTGTTAGTTAATAATTAAGAAAAAGGAGTTCAAATATGAATAGTAGAATGTTAATATTATTCTTAATATTGTTTAGTATATCTTGTGAAGAACCTAAAGAATTTTATGGTTGCACTGACCCAGAGGCTTGTAATTTTAATCCAGAGGCAAATATTTTTGATAATAGTTGTCTTTATAATAATGATTGTTTTGGGTGTACCGATTCAAACTATGATAATTACAATCAAAATGCAACCATTGATGATGGTAGTTGTTATAATCTAGAGTTTATCACAATACCCGCAGGAGATTATACTTATGGCAGTAATGATGAAGTCAGAAATATAAGTTA
>CAYNTS010000008.1:0-29700 GCA_964400495.1 uncultured bacterium
CGGGAGTGCATCTGGGTATGGATATTACACAGGTGTTGGTGGAAATGATGATGAAGATAACTATGTTGCACCATAGTTAAATTGCTAAGCTATTTTTTTATAGGGGAGCTGATATCAGCTCCCTTATAAAATCTACATAATAAATGAAACATATTTGGCAAATAGTATTACACTTTATAAAACCAATGAAATGGTTAAAATTGCTCGTTGATTCAAGCAACGCACGACATACCCGCCTGCTCACAAAGAATGAGAATGGGCAGGGTTTGTGGTCTAATAAAGAGCAGTTTTATAAAAACAGTTTCAAGGGTTTACAACCGATTTACAATGTATTAATACTCAGCATTCTCATTACTGGTTTTATGCGTGCAAGCTCACCTCATATTTCCATAAATCAGAGTTTTGTCTCACCTCGTCTGCATATATTTGATGAGCAAATAGTAGAGAATTATCAACTAACTTCATTCAATCAAAATTTTCATTGGCAAACGCAAATAGATTATCGGCAAGAATTGTTCAGTAAGTTCACATTACATTCGTTCTTTGAATACGGTTCGGAAACAGATTTTAATCCCCAACCATTTAGAATCCACAATCTTTATACTGAGTATTCTGTTAAAAACAATACAATTAAACTTGGTAGAATACCATTATGGAATCCATTTATGATGAATACTGTTGATGGACTAATGGCTTCTGTAAACCTTAAAAAATGGGGAACTATATCCTTAACAGGTGGATTTGAATCATCAGAAATTGATTCAACATTATTTTTAGATAAATTTTTTGTCTCTTCGTGGACATTAAGGTCAAAAAGATTAAAAAACTCAATATATTATTGGTATCAAAATGAAAAGTCATACATTGGTTCTTCCTCAAAATTATCTACTTTTGGGGGAATTAATATTACAGGAAACTTTTCTTGGAATTTAACAGATAATCAAAAATATTATTATAGAATAAACATTTCAAAACATTTTAGTAAACATTTGTTTAACATCAATTATCGAGTTAAGGAAATTGATGTATCTGAGCTTTATCCTTGGGTAGAAAATGCAAATGATTTATGGGTCTCCCCTACACTTTCAGTTGGACTAACATCAAGATTGGCGAAAGTTTTTACTTTACAAAATATAGTGGGTTATAGATTTACAGAGTCTGAAAATTGGTTCTACAAGACTGCACTCAATTGGAAAATGCTTCAAACTTCTGTGATGATAGTAAAACAAAGTAATTCTCATATTTTAAGTAATAGTGTTGCAGGTCGGTTTCGTTTTAATGACAGTATTTCTTTGGGAGGTTCATTAATGTTGAATATGATTTATCTTCAGGAATATTTGGATCAAGAACAATCTTTTGGGACAAATATGTGGTTAAAATGGTCAATTATTAAGAATTTTACTCTACAAATCTTCGCTAGATATTATCAAAATCCATATTATACAGTGGACGCGAGGGGAGGGATAAATTTAAACTATGCCTTCTAAATTATTAATAATAATTTCAATGTTATCTTTTATTTTATCGCAGAATTCAAACAGAATCATTTTCCCTCATACAACGCATATTGACGATGTAGAACTTGAATGCCTAGAGTGTCATAGTGGTATTACTGAATCGAACTCACTGTTTAATGCATCCTTCCTTCCTACAATGGACTTTTGTGGAGATTGTCATGAGGAAGCATTAGATGATGATTGTGCAATGTGTCATTCAAATCCAGATGACGCAGAGTCTTATTCGCCAAGGGGTTCTACTTATAGTAAGGATTTCTCACACTTATTACATTTAAATCAGTTTTCTGATTGTTCTACATGCCATGCAAGAATATATGAGGATGAAGGTGAAATAAACAGTAAAGTATGGATAAATGACGATTGTAAATCGTGCCACTCAATTACAGTTCCACAAAATCATAATTTGGGTTGGGTTAGCACTCACGGAGTAAATGTAATGAGTCAAGTTGAATCTAACTGTAATATGTGCCACGAACAAAAGAGTTGCGATGCATGTCATACACTTCAACAATTTCAACAAAAAACACACCCCACTTCATATTTGATGTTACACGGATTTGAATCAAAAGCAGGGATTATGGAATGCTCAACTTGCCATGTAATTGAAAAAGATTGCAGAACATGTCATACCAATCAATTTGTAATGCCACTCGACCATAGCAATATCGACTGGACTGGTACAGATTTCTTTATTGGTGGAGAGCATATACAGGCAGCATTTGATAATCCAGAATCCTGTCAAGTTTGTCACAGTGTTAGTTCATGTAAAAGGTGTCATCATTAATAATGTTTGGTAAAAAAATTATATTAGGAATTATTGCTTTATTGTTTATTTGGACTTGTTCAGAAACTGTCCAACCAGAAATGCATCCAAAACAGTGGATGAATAGTGAAAGCTACGATTTTCATGGAAATCAAATAGCCCTTAAAGGGTTAGAAGCACTTGAAACTTGCCAGACTTGTCATGGAGAAACCTATGGAGGGGGACCTAGTCAGATTTCATGTTCAGATTGCCATGAAGGTGGATATAGTGGACATCCAAACCCTTTTACTTTTTTGCATCCTGATAGCACTGGTTTTCATGGATTAATTGTTTCTGAATCTGGTATTGATGAAACTAAAGAAACTTGTGGTGTTTGTCATGGGTCTGTTTTAGATAATGGAGATATTATCCTTGATGGCGGAAAAGTAGGTGTATCTTGCTATCTTTGCCATGCGGGTGGGATTAGTGGACACCCCGATATTTGGTCACATTTAGATCCAAATAGTTTTGATTTCCACGCTTTTGGTTTTACACAAAACACCTTTGATGAAGATGTTGAACATTGTTTAAATTGCCATACTATATTTGAAGAGTATAATGGTATAACCTCATGTTATGAATGTCATCAGCTTTATCCAATTTTTGAATAAAAGGAGAAAAAAATGTTAATTATAGAATATCACAGGTTAATGAAAATCACAACTATTCTGCTACTTTCTATGTTTTTGTGGTCGGAAGAAGAAGCACCTAAGACTTTTGATTATATGGGATCACAGAGTTGCAAAACATGTCATAAAAGTGCTAAAAAGGGTGCACAATTCAAAGCATGGGAAGATGGACCTCACTCAGGTGCTCTTGAAACCCTAAAATCCGAAGAATCTGCGAAGATTGCTAAGGAAATGAAGCTCGAGCTCCCTGCTTACGAAACTCCTGAGTGTCTATCTTGCCACTCTACAGGTTTTGGCAATGGCGGGTATGAAGTTAAGGATGAAATATTTTATTCTGAAACCACTAAAAAAGGTAAGCCTACAAAGGTCGTTAAAAGAATGACAGGTTTGCAGGGTGTTGGTTGCGAATCTTGCCACGGCGCTAGTGGTGATTATAAAAAATCACACAAAAAAGATTATGAACTTTCACTTACACAAGGTTTAATAATGCCAACTGAAAATGTTTGTGTAACTTGCCATAATAATACCAGCCCTACATTTACAGAATTTGATTTCAAAAAACGTTTAATTGAAATTGCACATCCTTTCCCTAAGGATATGGAACGCAAAAATAGAAAATAAACAGAATAAAAATTATAAATTATTATTGTAAATAAATAAAAATAATGAAATTATTTAAAACTATCTTCTTGTTTGTTTTATTCGTAGCAGTTTCTTTAAATCAAAGTAACGAGGTATGTGAAGATTGCCACGATGATGAATCCCTTGCAACCACTAAATATGGACTCTCCCATTCACTTTATATTACTTCTGATAATTTAGTTGATACACCACATGAAGATTTTAGTTGTACGGATTGCCATCAAGACCTCGAAGATTTTGATGATTTTCCACATCCAGAATACCTAAAACTTCCCGATTGTGGCTCTTGTCACGAAGACGCTCAAGATGCCTTTGTAGATGGCTTTTTTCAGCCGCTCATTGACAAAGGTTATACATCCATTCCTTCTTGCGCAGATTGCCACGGAAAACATAAAATTACGTGGAAGGGACAACCACGAAAAGTTTGTGGTGTATGCCACCAAGATGTATTAGATGAATTTCTCCATTCGGCCCATTGGAATGGCGAAGATGAAGAAGCTGAAGTAACGTGTGTCTCTTGCCACGATCCCCATTTTAAACACGAAAAAGATTCTTTCTCAGAACCGGAATGGAAAATTCATGTTACCGAATCGTGTAGTGAATGCCATAAAGACCAAGTAGAAAATTATACGCAAAGTGGCCACTATAAGCAGGTTAAATCCGGCAATATGGATGCTCCAATTTGCTCTGATTGCCACGCAAAGCATCAAGTTCTTTCACCGAGAGATTCCCAAAGCAAAGTGAGTGTGGCTAAAATGGATATGATTTGTACAGAATGTCATTTGGGTTATGAAGCGTCTATCCATCGTCCGGAAATAAATGATGATCCCAGATTAGAAACATGTGTAGTATGCCATACCGGCCATGAAACTGAGATGGGAGGAAACACTGTTTCTTCCGTCTTTAATGTAAAATTGGGTGATGTCTGTATTCGGTGCCATACAGGGAATTTAATCACGGGAGAAAATGATGCTCATGGTGGTATTCATCGAGACGAAATAGAAAGAATTGAACAAACGGGTGAAGCGCGTTGTGGATCCTGTCATGATTATCATTTTATGGCTATTGATCATAATCAATTAACATCCCTTGAAAAATCATGTGGAGATTGCCACGAAAAAGAACAATTAGAATACGAAAAATCATCCCATTATATTGCATGGTCAAAAGGGCATGAAGAAGCGCCCACATGTATTTCGTGCCATGATAATCAGCGTATTAAAAAATCAAATGAAACATTTGTTGGTCAATCGGTTGTTTCATTATGTAGTAGTTGTCATGGTGATCGGGATATGACATTAAAATTTCAATTAAACCCTGAAGTGGTGGATGGCTATCAAACATCTTATCATGGACAAATGTATCAATTAGGATATCTTGGGGAAGAATTTGCAACATGTATCTCGTGTCACGATAATCATTCCATCCTTCCGAGTGATCACATTGAATCTTCTGTGGGTCAGGAACGCATTATCGAAACATGTGCGCAATGCCATGAAAATGTTAATATGAATTTTGTGAAATACCTGCAACATTATACGCCGCACACCAAAGAACAAAATGTTGTTTTGAAATGGATTCACACATTTATGGTATGGCTCCTTGGCGTTACACTTACCGTATTTGGCGGACATACATTGTTATGGCTAATTCGTTTGTTGATTATTCGTTATAATGAAGGTGCAGTTAAAAAACCCGTTAAATCACCTATGCGATATCAACGATTCACCATGACTCAACGTATAATGCATTTCTTTATGGCAGGTGGATTCTTAGTCTTGGCTGGGACAGGCCTACCCTTAAAGTATGCTCATTCAGAATTAGCCAATTGGTTTGTTCATAACATTGTAGGTTTTCAAGCTGCCGCCATCTTGCATCGAGTAGCAGCCGTGACGCTTTTTATTGTGATGGGGGTTCATTTAGGGATACTCTTTTATCAAGCCCTCTTAAAACAAAGAAAAGGATTATTTTGGGGACCAGATAGTCTGGTGCCAAACATGCAAGATGTAAAAGATTTTTTCAATCATATTGCCTATTTCATTGGCGCAAAAAAGAATCCTCCTAAGTTCGGTCGATGGACTTATTGGGAAAAGTTTGATTATTTTGCAGTTTTTTGGGGAATGGTTATTATTGGTGCATCTGGCATTTTATTATGGTTCCCTGAAGTGTTTTCGCGCTTTTTACCTGGGTGGGTAATTAATGCGGCTCATATTATTCATTCTGAAGAAGCGTTACTTGCAACTGCCTTTATATTCACTGTTCATTTTTTCAATACACATCTTCGTCCAGATGCATTCCCCATGGATGAAGCTATTTTTACAGGTCGCGTTTCTGAGGAGAGATTTGCTCATGAGCGATCTTTAGAAAAAGATGCATTAAAGGATGATGAATATAATAAAAGGCTCGTTCATCCTCTTAAGCAATGGCAGAAAAAAGGGTTATTAATCATTGGCTCGTTATTTTTGTTTTTCGGATTGTTTTTATTAGTGCTCATTTTATTAGGGACTTTTTCATAGGAAATTTTATTAAAAAGGTTAAAAAATGAATAACAATCACCGGTTAAAATTGGTCTATTGGATCTCTTGGATCATTATTATTATATATTCAATCCCTTTAAACGGAAATACACCTATGGATGAAGATTCTTGCGTAGACTGTCATGAAGACGCTTCATTAGATCATTCGATTCATGAAGATTTGTCCTGCGGTGATTGCCATTCACTTGTGATGGAAACGGGTATTGAACATGGTGAAGATGGGGTAACTCAACTTAAAAATATATGTAAAGATTGTAGTGAATGTCACGAAGATTCAAGAGAAGAATGGGTAGAAAGTGTTCATGGTGTATCGCTTTATGCATCTAATACCGAAAAAGATGCAGCACATTGTTGGAAGTGCCATGGGGGGCATAATATACTCCCGTCTGATGATGAAGATTCAAAAACACACCCTCTTAACCTTGCGCAAACATGTGGTGAATGCCATGCAAAACCGGAATTAGTTGAAAAGTATAATATTCCCAATCTCCACCCTGTTGAACTTTTTTCAAAAAGTTACCACGCCCTTGAGTTAGCCAAGGGAAATACGGAAGCAGCCACCTGTAATGATTGTCATAAATATCATGATATTAAAAAAGGGTCAGACCCAACTTCATCCATAGACCATTCAAATATTGCAGAAACATGCGGTGAATGCCATACAGATATTTATCAAGAATATAAATCCAGTATTCACTGGGAAGCACTTACCCGAGGTGAGCGAGAATCTCCAGCTTGTGTGGATTGTCATGGCGAACATGAGATTATCGGATCTAGCCATAAAGATTCACCATTAACGAAAAGAGCCGCAGCTGAAAAAACATGCTCACGTTGCCATACCGATGAAAAATTAATCGCAAAATATGGACTCTCAGAAGGAAAAGTTTCATCCTATCAAGATAGTTACCATGGACTTGCTGTATTAAAAGGAGATACATCCGCAGCTACCTGCTTTGATTGTCATAATGCCCACGCGATTCTCTCATCTGATATGGTTCAATCATCCATTCATCCAACGAAATTAAAAGATACGTGTGAAAAATGCCATCCTAATTCATCCGATGGTTTCGCACAATCCTACACGCATCAATCTGTTATGATTGCAGAACGCCCTGCTGAATATTATGTTAAAATCATTTATTATTTTTTAATTGGCATTACGATTGGTGGAATGCTGATCCATAATGGTATCATTTTCGTTGGTCATATAGTAGGGAAATACCGAAGAGAACAAAAACATGACTATATTCAAAGATATACTAAATCTCAAGTTAATCAGCATTTTATATTAATTATTTCTTTCTTTACGCTAGTTATTACAGGATTTGCCCTAAAATTTCATGACCAAAGCTGGGTTATTTTATTGGGTAAATTGGGTATGACCGAAGTTGCACGCGCATTGATTCATCGTATCGCAGCAGTTATGATGATTCTATTATCCATTTGGCATATGGGAGAACTATTGTTAACGAAAGCTGGAAATCAGTTTATTGTGTCCTTTTTTCCTAATAAAAACGACCTTGCATCTATGGTTAAAAATATCCGCTATTATTTATTCAAAGGATCAGAAAAACCTAAATTTTCTAGATTTGATTATGCTGAAAAAGTGGAATATTGGGCACTCATGTGGGGAACTATTGTGATGGTTGCCACAGGTATTATTTTATGGTTTCCTATTTTCTTTGGACAATTTTCTCCACCTTGGTTAATCAAGGTTTCTGAGGCATTGCATTATTATGAAGCATGGCTTGCTACATTAGCTATATTGATTTGGCATTTCTTTTTTGTTCTTTATAATCCTAAAGAATATCCAATGGCTCTTACATGGATTCATGGGAAAATGAGTATAGATGAATACAAAGCTAAACATGCGGATGATTATAAAGCAATAATGAATGAAATTGATAATTACAAAAAGGGTGAATTGAAATTAGCCGACTGTAGTTTTCAATCTGCTGAATATATTAGAAGGCATAAAATCAACGATGATAATTAAATTTTAGTATTTTTAGAATTATCTAATTTGATTGTATTTTTTTGAATATGGGTATGTGATTTTGATTTTAAATTTTCTCGTTTATCATCCCCATCCAAATGGACAATTTGATTTTTCGAAGACTACTTTAGAAAATGATTCTTTTACTATGACTTGTCACGGACATGTGTATAATGGAACACAATTTTAAATCCCAAACACTTTAATTAATATTCCAGAACTCGCAATTATCATTCCTGAAAGAGGATGTAAATATTTTTCAGAAAACGAAAATTTGAAATAATTTGCTCCTTTTAGAAGAGTAAAAACAATAATTAACATTACAAACACTGTACTTAACCCATAAGCAGAGATTACTAACATTACAGTATTCCAGTTAAATGTTGAAGCAGGAACCATCAATATCGGAATTAATGGTTCGCATGGACCAAACACAAATATTAAAAACAAGAATATAGGTGTTACTTTCTTTTTATCTTCATGAATATGAGTATGTTTATTAAAATGGTTATGGGGATGGCTATGGGTATAGTCAGAATGTGAATGCAAATGGTTATGTGATTTTGATTTGTGAATATTTTTTAATCCCCAAAATGTATATGCAATTCCAAATCCAATTAATGCCCAGCTTGCAAAATCACCTCGTAATACTTCCACTTGTGTAATAGAATTCAGAGATATAATTCCTAAAATTCCAATAACTCCTAAAACAACTGAACCTAAAACATGACCAATTCCACAAAGAAACGTTAAAGTTAATGTTCTTTGAATAGTCCAGTTTCTCGCTTTACCCAATAAAACAAAAGGTAAATAATGGTCGGGACCGATTAGAGTATGTATAAATCCAATGGAAAAACTAGTTAAGACTAAAATGTAAACTTCTGAACTCATTTCGTATCAGTTTTATCATCCCCATCCAATAATTCTTTCCATACTTCTAACGATTGGATGGCATCTTCTTCATCAATGACTGAGATTGCAAAACCAGCATGTACAATTGTATATTGATTTAACTCAATTTCTGGGACATATTCCAAACATGCTTCGTGAGAGGTACCACCATAGTCGATGGTTCCCATTTTAAGTCCGTCTTTATTATAAATTTTACTTACTTTCCCAGGTATTCCAAGGCACATATTATGAATCCTTTCTATTAATTTTTCTATGAATCGCTAAATGAAGAGGTGTCCGAGAAATTGGTCGTTTGTACACAAAATTGTATCTAGCCACATGATAACTTGGATCAAATCCAAAAAAGTTCAATCGCATTTTTTCTAATTCTTCTTCACGATAACTTACTAGTCGTTTTTTTGCTTCATCTTTTTCTCGTTGAGTCTGTTTATCTTTTATGAGCGTATCTATATTTTGATTTTGCAGTAATTCCTTAGCATAGAATAACACATGTGATTCAAAATCTTCTTTGGAACAATTAAACACTTTATCAACTAATCCCAACTTTTTAGAGGACTTAGCACTGATTGGCAATCTATTATCTGTGATTTTAACTGAATGTTCATTTCCCACTTTCTTTGGTAGTAAATATGTCCAATATTCTGAACCATATAAATTACCCATTGATTTATAGTGAGGATTCAATACAACGCCATCTCTAATTAAAACAGTGTCTCCAGCTAAAGCCAAAAATACACCACCAGCACCCGCATTACCTTTAATTGCCGATATTACCCATGAATTGGGGGTGTTAATTAAACGTAAAACAATGTCATTCATTGCCTCTATATTTTCAAATGAAGCATGAGATGGGCTTTGACTATTCTCAATTTTATGTAAATGTAATCCATTCGACCAAAATTCCTCACCGCCCATTAACACAATAATTTTGGGTGATTTTTCTTTTACCTCTTCAACAGCACACCTCAATTGATTGCATTGAGTAGTACTCATTGCTCCATTATAAAATGGGAATCTAATTATTGCGATTCCCTGCGTTATTTCTGTTGAAATATCTGAAACTATGTTTGAATCAATGTGAGGAATATTTTTCAATTTTTCTGATAATACTTTTGTTGCAGGGAGTTTTAAGTATGTGTGGTTATTTTTTTTAGCTTTCTTTAAATGACCAATCCACACAGCGCCGTCAACAGTTGCTCTACAAATCGAGTTTTCTGAAACAGCAATTATGTCGCCCGGTTTACCTTTAAGTGTTGGTTCTATTTGTGTATTATATAAAAAATAATTTTCATCAAACAGTGTATCTTTAACTCCCGGAAAACCATCCGAACAATGAATGCGTTTTAGCACTTCATCAGTAGTATGGCTACTCCAGTTAATTGCTCTATCTGACTGAGTCATTTTAGGATTATACTTCCCATTAACTTTATTTGAATTTGATATTAACTCAGGTGTGGAATTTTTATTACCAACACATTTTAACAAAGTATGGAGACATTTTACCGACGCTTCAGTGACTTCATTTCTGTATGTACTACTTTTGGGGGCAACTCGCATTGGGAATTCCTCCCATGCCCATACTGCACCACCATCCAATTCATTGGATGCTTCAATAAATGTAACACCCCACTTCTTTTCGCCATTTAAAATTGCCCAATCTAGAGCAGATGGTCCCCTATCACCTCGCACTCCGGGGTGAACAATAATGGTTAATACGGTTTTCCAAATAGATTGGGAAATTTTTCGTTTTAAATATGGGGCAAGAATCAAATCAGGGTTGAATAACTCAACCGCTTCTTGGGTAACTTCATCATTTATATCAAACTCAACACTAATATTATGTCCCATATCTTTGAGTTCAACATAAAATCGTTGGGTTAAACTGTTAAATGAATGTGTGAGGAGAAGGATTTTCATCAACAAATCCGTGGTAATTGTTCCCCAGATAACCAATCCACAATTCGCCTGCCACCAAACGATGTTTCCATTTCTACAAAGTAATGTGTATCTTCCACAACTTCACCAATAATAGATGCATTTTTTCCATTGGGGTGTTGTGTCATAATGTGTAATAATTCATCCGCTTTATCTGGTGAGCAAATTGCGATAAGCTTTCCTTCATTTGCAACATTCAAAGGGTCTAACCCCAAAATCTCACACGCTGATATAACAGCAAGTTGAACGGGAATATCATTTTCAAAAAGTCGAATACCAACTTTTGATTGGTGAGCAATTTCATTCAATGTTGCTGACATACCTCCTCGGGTTGGATCACGTAACACATGAATATTAGGAACAGCTTCAACCATTTTGGCAACCATACCATTTAATGAAGCACTGTCAGAAATTATTTCTGATTCAAACTTTAAATTTTCTCGTTTGGACATGATAGCAACACCATGGTCACCAATAGTACCCGATACAATTATTTTATCACCTACTTGTGCATTGTCTCCAGAAATATGTAAATTTTCAGATAGAATTCCAACTCCAGCAGTATTGATAAATACACCATCAGCCTTCCCCTTTTCAACTACCTTAGTATCGCCAGTAATAATTTGGACACCTGCTTCTTTTGCAGCATCTGCCATGGATATTGTAATTTTTTCTAAATCTATAAGTGGGAATCCCTCTTCAAGTATAAATCCAACTGAAATGTATTTTGGTACAGCACCCGACATTGCAACATCATTCACCGTTCCATGAATTGCTAAGCTTCCTATGTTTCCACCTGGGAAAAACAATGGTGAAATCACAAAACTATCTGTGGACATTACCATTCGTCCTGCTTCAACTGGAAAAACAGCTTGGTCATTCTTTTGCTCTAAAAGTGGGTTGCTAAATGGTTGGGTAAACATTTCATCAATGAGTGATGCCATTGCACGACCACCACTCCCATGGGTCATTTCAATTTTACCATGTTTTATATCTATATTTTGATCTACTGTTTTTCTGTCAATCTTCATTTATTTCTCTCATTAAATCTACCATAAGTGTAATATGCTGCGCATGCTCCCTCAGCAGAGACCATGCAACTACCAAGTGGATTCTCTGGTGTACACACATTTCCAAAAACTTTGCAATCTGTGGGTCGTTTTACACCACGTAAAATAGCTCCACATTCACATGCTTTATTATCTTCGACTTCAACTTCTGGAATCTTAAATCGTTTTTCTGTATCAAATTTTGAAAATTGGGAATGAATTTTTAACCCACTATATGGAACTTTACCCAACCCTCTCCATTCGAACCATTTACGCATTTCAAAAATATTTGCTACCATAGTTTTTGCATTGTTATTCCCCATTTTAGTAACTGCTCTGGAATACTCATTTTCTACTTCTGATCGACCATCATTAACTTGGCGAATTAACATTAGAATAGCCTGCATCACATCCAAGGGTTCAAACCCAGCAATAACTACTGGTTTTTGGTATTCCTGAGCAAAATAATCATACGGTTGGCTTCCAATAATTGCGCTCACATGTGCAGGGCCAATAAATCCATCTAAGGGTACCGTGCCAAATTTTCGTACTTCTGGACTTTCAAGAATACTACCAATTGCAGATGGTGTTAACACATGGTTGCAATACACCGAAAAATTATCTAATTGTGTTTTTTGTGCATGCATTATTGCAGTTGCTGTTGGTGGAGTAGTTGTTTCAAACCCAATTGCAAAAAAAACAACCTCCTTTTTGGGTTCCTCTTTAGCGATTCTTAATGCATCCATAACTGAATACACCATTCTCACATCGTACCCATCTGCTTTTGCTTTTAGCAAACTATATCGTTTGGAACCAGGTACTCGCATCATATCCCCATACGTACACAAAGTAACATTATGAGATTTTAACAGATGAATTGCACCGTCTAATCGACTAATTGGAAGCACACAAACTGGACACCCTGGTCCATGCACCATTTTTACATTTGTTGGTAATAGCTCTTGAATACCATATCGAAATATTGCGTGAGTATGACTTCCACAAAATTCCATAAATGAATAAATTTTGCTTGGGTTTGCTTCATTTTTAATTGCGAATGCAATTTTTTTAGCAACTGAAGAATCCCTATATTCATTTACGTATTTCATTAATCAATTTCAAATAATATTTTAGAGCTAAAGCCCAGTTTTTGATGCATTCCTACCCCCAAGATAAAGCATGGGTAAATGTTAAGGGGGGATGAAGTCTCATGATATTTTTTTAGATTTTATCCAATCAATAAAAGTGTGCATACCCTTCCCTGTTGTTGCTGATATTTCTAAAATATCCGCTTTTGAATTCACCTTTTTAGCATATTCTTTACATAAATCTAAATCAAAATCTAAATATGGAAGTAGATCAATTTTATTGATAAGAATTACATCTGCAGTATGAAACATGTGGGGATACTTGATTGGTTTATCTTCGCCCTCAGTAACACTTAAAATAACAACTCTTGCATGTTCACCCAAGTCAAACAAAGAAGGACAAACTAAATTCCCAACATTTTCAATAATTAATATAGAGTTTTGTTGCAGAGAGTTTTCATTAATTACATGACCAATTTGATGTGCATCCAAATGACATCCAGACCCTGTATTTATTTGAACTGCATCGGCACCAGATTGAATGATTCGCTCAGCATCTCTATCTGTTTGCTGGTCGCCTTCAATCACAAAGAGTGGACAATCATCTTTTAACTGCTTAATTGTTGACTCTAAAATAGTCGTTTTACCGCTACCAGGTGAGCTCAACATGTTAAGTGCTAATATTTGATTATTATTGAAAAACTCCTTATTCTGTTGTGCAAATGTATCATTTTGATTCATTATATTTTCATGTAATTCTATTTTTTCTGATTCATGATGGTCATGAATATGACTTACTGTTCCGCATCCGCATGTATCACACATGTTTATTTACCTCCACATATTGCAATTGTAGTTCTTTTCCCTGAATGATTTCCATTCCCGTTTTCTCACATTTTTCACAGACTGTATATAGTGTTGGAATACATTGTTCATGCCCACAAAATCTACACATCCCCTTACCCTTAATGGTATTAATTGAAAATATTGCATCTTTCAGTATTGTGTTTTGTTTAACAGAATTAAAACAAAAGGATAATGTTTGATGTTCAACACATGTTAACTCACCAATCTCCATCACCACTTCAGTAATTGAGTAATTTCCATCATGAAATTTCTCATCAATAATTTTTATTATATTCTGTACTACGCTTAATTCGTGCATTTACGACTCCAAATTCATCATTAATTTACAATGTTTTAATATCAGATTAATATAAAATTAATTATAATAAGATGTTTTTATCCTATTATAATTGTTCTTAAATTATGGTTAGGTAATAGTTACCTATTTGATTATTAATAGTTTTGGAATAAATGATTGGAAATGGAATATGAAACAATTTCACATAAAAAGTGGTCAAATACAACAATTTATTTCTCATCTAATGGAAACAAATACTGTATATGCACCCCATAAGAAAGGGAATGCATCATATACTTTTGATACTGTTATATCAGAAAATAATGTAGTTTTGGATTATGACCGAACACTATCATCAATTAAAAAATATTTTCTCCCACAACGGGAAGTACTACTTAACTACAACATAACTAACGGAGACTGTTCGACACCAAAAATTGAACCAGTTGATGCTGTATTTTTGGGTGTTCATAATTATGATTTACAGGCAGTATTAAAATTGGATCATAATTTTAGTGAAGGTAATCCTGAATCTAACTATCTCACTCGAAGAAAAAATGCTACATTTATTGGAATAACATATACCCCAGATAAACATCATTTTGCTAAATCTCTTGGTATTCCTCCCCATAAATCAGATGGTTTTGATTTGTTTATGCATAAAAATGATGGTGGATATATTATTGAAATCATTACTGAAAAAGGGGATGCATTAATAAATGGTTTTAATTATAAATCTGAATTTAATGGAGACATAATTGATAGTTCACATTTTGAAACCAAGATTTATGCAAATCAAGATAAACTTTCTCGCGTATTCAGCGACTGTTGGGATAGCCATGTTTGGGATGAGTTTGCAGAAAAGTGTGTTGGTTGTGGTACATGTAACTTAGTCTGCCCAACATGTTATTGCTTCAATGTGGTTGAGAATGTAGATTTAACCCTAACAGAAGGTAATCGAGAACGCCATCTTGATGGATGTATGCTCAGAAGTTTTACTGAAGTTGCTGGAGGGGAAATTTTTAGAAACAAATTATCTGCTCGGATGCGACATCGAATATTTAGAAAATTTAAGTATATATCAGATAAAACAGGTGAACCATGGTGTGTCGGTTGTGGTCGGTGTACCGCATTCTGTACAGCTGGTATAAGCATAGTAGAAATTGTTAACAAATTAATTGGGGAATATGACAATAAAAAATTATCCCCTCAATTAGATGCTGATTATTCATCAGCTTGGGATTAAGAGGTTATTATGCTAAATGAAAAACTAACATTGGCTGAAAATTCTGTTGAATTATATATGCCTATTATGTGTGAAATAACGCAGATCAAACAATTTACTGAAAAAGAAAAATGGTTTGAAATTACTATGCCTGAAGGAATGGATTTACAACACCAACCAGGGCAATTTGTGGAAATATCAATCTTTGGGATTGGAGAAGCTCCAATTTCAATTACTTCTTCCTCGCAAGGAAATGGGAAATTTGAACTTTGCATTCGAAATGTGGGAATGTTGACAGATGTAATTCACCGAATGAATGTAGGTGATAAAATTGGTATTAGAGGTCCATTTGGAAGCGGATTTGAACTTCAACAATTGAAAGGAAAAGATATATTGATTGTTGGAGGTGGAATTGGAATTGTTCCTCTTCGATCACTAATTAATTCTGTAATTGACAATAGAAGTGATTTTGGACGATTAATCATTCTCTATGGAGCAAAAAACACAAGTGAATTTTTATATCCTGATGATATGAAAATTTGGGAAGATGATGACGATATAGAGTTTCATGTTACTGTCGATTGTGGATCAGAAGATTGGAAAGGAAATGTTGGAGTAATTACAACACTTATTCCACCTTTAGAACTTGATTTGAAAAATACAATTTCTGCAGTTGTTGGACCTCCAATTATGTACAAATTTGCACTATTGTCACTCATGACTAAAGGAATTTCCGAAGACAATATTTACATGTCACTTGAAAGACGAATGAAGTGTGGTGTTGGAAAATGTGGACATTGTCAAATTAATCATTCCTATGTGTGCCAAGAGGGACCTGTTTATCACTACCCAGAGCTAAAAAATATGGTGGAGGCAATATGAAAACTAAACCTAAAGTAGCCGTATTTGATTTCACAAGTTGCGAAGGATGTGAACTCAACAAATTAAATTTTGAAGATGAGTTACTCGCCCTTTTAGAACATATTGATATTGTTGAATGGCGTGAAGCTATGGATGACAAAGCAGACTACTACGATGTAGCAATTGTTGAAGGTGCTATTTCAACACCTGATTGTGTAACTCGAATTCATGATATTCGAAGCAGAAGTGGAGTATTGATTGCATTGGGTGCGTGTGCAGTTCAAGGTGGTATAAATGCGATGAAAAATCAATATCCACTCGAAGTAGTTAGAGAAGAAGTTTATGGAAAAGACAAAAACCTCTTCCCTACGCTTCCTGCATTACCGGTTTCACGATATGTGAAAGTAGATTATGAAATTCGTGGATGTCCAATGACTAAGAGTGAATTCTTAAAAGTTTTACAAGCTATCCTCATGAATAAACAACCCATCATTCCTGATTATGCAGTATGTGTTGAATGCAAACTCAATGAAAATGAGTGTGTATATGGAAAAAGTATGATTTGTTTGGGACCAATCACCCGTGCTGGGTGTGATGCACTTTGTCCAAGTTTTGGGCAATATTGTACAGGGTGTCGTGGAATGGTTTCAGATCCTAATGAGAACGCAATGATTGAAATTCTAAGTGAGCATGGACTATCAATAGATGAAGCCAAAAAACGGCTTGACCTTTATAATACTGAACGAAATGGATTATGGAGCTAATATGAAAAAAGATTTAAACATAAATGTACATCATTTAACACGCGTTGAGGGGCATGGGAATATTGTTGTAAACATGAAGGAAGGTAGGTTAGAAAAAGCCCGACTTGAAATTGTTGAAGCACCACGATATTTTGAAGCTATGCTCAAAGGCAGAAGTTTTCATGAAGCTGCCATCATTACATCTCGAATTTGTGGTATTTGTTCATTGGGACATCAAATTACCTCTTTAAAAGCAACCGAAGCAGCTTTGGGGCTCGATATATCCAAGCAGACCTTACTCCTCCGTAAACTGCTAATAGATGGCGCCACCATGCAATCTAATGTTTTACATGCTTATTTCCTTGCAGCTCCAGATCTGCTCGGTGCTGGTTCAGTATTCCCACTTATAAAAACACATAAGGAGGTGGTAGTAAGAGCACTTCGAATGAAAAAGCTCGCCAATGATATTGGAGATATTGTTTCTGGTAGAGCAGTTCACCCCATTACTCCTGTCCCTGGCGGGTTTACTAAAATCCCATCTGAAAAAGAGTTAATAGAATTCAAACGACGACTTGAAGAAGAAGCAATTCCTGATGTTCTTGAAACTGTTGATACAATTAAAACACTTGCGAGTGAAATTCCACCATTTACCCGAGAAACCGAATATATTTCTCTACGAAATGAAAATGAATATGCATTTTATGGTGGAGATATTTGTTCGAGTGATACGGGTTGTGTGCCAGATACTGAATATTTGTCAATGACCAACGAATTTGTAGTTAAACATAGTTCTTCTAAACATGCAAAACACAATCGATCTTCATTTATGGTTGGAGCATTAGCAAGATGGAATAATAACTATGATAAACTCGATCCAAAATTAAAACAAATTGGATTGGATTTAGGTTTAACTACTCCATGCTATAATCCATACATGAATACGGTAGCTCAGGTAGTAGAAGTTGGACATTGCGTATTTGAAGCAATTGCCATTATCGACGAATTATTATCAGATGGGTTGAAAGATGAAAAGCCAAATCAAACTCCTACACGGTTTGGAACTGGTATAGGTTCAACTGAAGTACCACGCGGTATTTTATATCATGAATACACATACGATAATCAAGGTAGAATTGTGAAAGCAAATTGCATAATTCCAACTGGACAAAACCTTGAAAATATCGATGATGATATGGTAAAACTTGTACCAGAGATAATTACCAAATCCAAAGAGGAAATCACATTGCATCTTGAAATGTTAGTACGAGCATACGATCCGTGTATCTCATGTTCTGTACACATGGTAGATGTTGAATTTATTGAATAATGGAATCTAAAGTAAAGATAATATCTGTTGGAAATCCATTATATGGTGATGATGGAATTGGAAAAGCAGTATTAGATGAATTAATGCAATCTAACTCAATACCATCTGCTAATTATTATGATGCTGCTACTGATGCATTATCAATACTCGATGAATTTGAAATGGATAGCTTAAATATAATTGTTGATGCCGCAAAAATGGGTAAAGCTCCAGGGACAGTTGTACATTTCAAATCGAAACAAGCTAAAACAATAATTCAATGGGATCATCTTTCCTTGCATGGTTTTGGTTTAGCTGAAACATTTGCTTTAGCAAAACAGCTAGATAAACTCCCTGAAAAAGTTGTTGTTGTCGGAGTTGAGCCTGAAAGTATAGGAATAAGTGAAGGTATATCAGAAACCGTAATTAAAACTATTCCTGAAATTAAAAAAAATATTAAATTGGAGGTGGAATCTTATGAGTACACAAAAAACAATATTAATCATTGATGATGATATAGATTTAGTAGAAATTCTACGAATTTCTTTGGAGAATGAAAATTACAATGTTATTGATGCACAAAATGGTAATACAGGGTATAATTTGGCTCATAGAACAAATCCTGATTTAATCATATTAGATGTGATGATGAATGATATTGATGAAGGATTTCATACTGCTTACAAACTACGAAAGAACCCCGAAACGAAGGATATTCCAATCGTGATGCTGAGTGCAATAGTTCAACAAACTGGATTTAAATTTAATACAGGATCCGATGAAATGTACTTACCTGTAGATGACTTTGTTCAAAAACCAGTAAATCCAACAAAACTATTGGATATTATTCGAAAACATTTACCAGTTACAATATGAATCCTTCATTAGATTCACCTGAGAAAATTGCCAAAGATAAAACCGAATTTTATTCAGCACGGATTTTAAGGCAACGCTCAGAATGGTTTGTGCAACTGAGATGGCTCGCCATCTCTTTTGCATTTATCTTATTTTTTATTGGTATTGAATGGTTTAATCTTGCAATTCAATATAAACATTTCATTCCCCCACTTATATTTTTACTAATTTTTAATGTAGTTCTATTTATAAAAAATAATTCTAAAATTAAAAGAACAAAGGAAGTTGAATCTAATATAATCAAATTACAAATGGTGGTTGATTTAATTGCCTTAACTGTTCTCATGCATTTTGCAGGTGGAGCTGAAAATCCTATTTTCTTTATTTACTTCATTCATGTCTATATCGCTGGACTTATTTTTCCAGGTAAAGAAGTGTTCAAAATTGCAGGGCTTGCAATTTTATTGTTTAGTTTAGAAGTTATTTGTGAACTTTTTAATCTAACGACACACTATCATATTTTCAGTGAAAGTACACATATGCATGACCCTTTATTTTTGCTCATGATGTTGCTTATGTTTTGGATGGTAATTACATTTTCAGCATATATGGCTTTTTCCATGATGCAACGATACAGATGGGTGCGTGATAAACTCTATAAAAAACAACGTGAACTAATTAAAACTGACAAAGCTAAAATGGATTTTTTCAGGTTCATTGCACATGAAATGAAATCTCCAATATCTACTGTTCAAAGTGCTCTTGAGACCATTAAATCAATTTCCAATAATTCTTTAGATTTGCGCATAAATAAGCTTATTAATAGTTCGATTGTTAAAACTAAACAAGTTCTTGATACTGTCAAAGATATTGTAGATATGACACAGGGTAGAGAGAGAGCAATAGTAGATAAATCTCTAATAAATATCAAAAAACTGTTAGATTTTGCTATTCATTTAGTTGAAAATGAAAACACCTCTAAATCACTAAACATACATTTAGATTGCTCAGAGAATTTGGAATTAATTACACAACCTGAGCTTTTGGAAAAAATTCTGTCAAATTTGATATCTAATGCTGTTAGATACTCTGGGGATAATCCTAAAATTGATATTATTGTTATAGATGAAAATGATGTTATTTTAATTAAAGTTAAAGATTATGGCATAGGAATTAATCAAAATGATATCGACAATATTTTCAAAGAATTCTTCCGAACATCAGAAGCCAAAGAAAAAGAACGTATTGGAACAGGATTAGGTTTAAGCATAGTGAAAAGGTTTACTGATCTACTGGATGGTAAAGTGAGTGTAGAAAGTGAAATTTCAAAAGGTACTACCTTTATTTTAGAATTCAACAAATATGTGTGAAAAAATCGAAATTGGTGGACTGGTAGAAAAACCAAATATCTGTATAATTAAAATTAAGGATATCGAAGATAAACCAGGATTTGCGGGTAAAATTTTGGGGTTCTTTGGTGCAAAGCATATACCAGTAGAATTTATTTCTGAAAGTCAATCGACTAAATCTTTAAGTAGCTTAACCCTTGCAGTTAAACAAAACTTTTACACTCCTGCACAAGAAATTGTAAAAGACAAAGCTCAATCAATTGCTCAAAAAATCGAACTCAAATGTAATTTGACAATATTAACTATATATGGACCACATTTTGCTGAAAAATCTGCAATTGCTTCTCAATTTTTCTCTGCATTGGGAAGTAAAAATATAAATATTCATGGCATTTCCACCTCAGTCAACAGCATAACATGCATTATTCATTCATTAGATGTAATGAATGCACGTTCAATTTTGCATAATACCTTTGATTTTCCTGAATAGATTAATAAAATTTATTGAATAGTTGTATCCATGCAATTGGTTCCTGAACATTCCATTCTGGAGATTTTTTAAACTTTTCAACTTTTAACTAATTATATAGTTAACTATTGAAATAATATCAAGGATATTAATTATTGAATCACCATTTACATCTGATGCACATGCTTCAGATGGGGATGGATCATTTACATCCATAATGAAATTAATGATAGTAATAATATCTAGAATATTAATAATGCTATCACTATTTACATCCATCACCGTGCAGGAAATACTATTGGGCGAATCGGTTGTGAACTTAATTGCAAAATCAGAAACAACTCCATCCTCCATTGGCCATGACGCCCCTAATGTAGTTTCTAAATTAAATAGATATTCTACACCATCGTTTTGATCAGGTGATTCTATGCCAATTGTGGAGTAATTACCATTTGCATCAATATCATGAATTTCTTTGTATTGGAAAATAATCTCACCATCTCCGGTTGTAGTTGGATATTGTGCAGGATCTAATAAAATCATTTGAAATGTTTCTTTAATACAATCTGGGCAGTTTTGGTCATCTTCACCATTTGAAACATCATACCATTCTACAATAAATCGACCGTTTTCAGTATCTTTCCATGCATACACATGAAATGGTTCAGTACCATCATTATCATCTAAATCATCTAAAAATGGTGCAATCATTGCATTTGGTCCCATAGGATTAGGGATTGAAAAATTCCAGAAATAATTAATTGGACATGATTCGAACGATGCCCACCCATTTGAACAGACAGTCATTGTACTGTATGTTTCGCCAAAATATGTAAAATCAAATCCAATTTCAACATCGTCAATATGAGTATCATCTGCTAAATTTAAATCGGTTCCAATTTCATTTATTTCTACCCAGTCGTATTCAGGTGCTTCTTCATAATCAATATCAAAACTATCATACGTCCAGTAACCATAAGTAATTGGGGGTGTTGGATCTGTATCTGCATACGAACTCCCGTTTGATCCCACAATTAAGGAAACTTCATTTGTAAAAATATTTGCATACTCGCAGTTATATTCTATTTCAAAATTTACTGTGCTCCCTGCAGATATATCGCTTAAAACAGTTGCCGATAAAATAGAATTAATACTGGCATAGTTATAGGGTGAAATAGAAACTGTTTGTGGATTAAGAGATATATTTTCTAATTCATCCCCACCATAATTCATAGAAATTGTTGCATCATCAATCTGATAGGATGAATTATTAATAATATCTAAATTCAATTCAAATATTTGCCCCGCTTCAAGATAAGATTCACCTGTGTTAAGAGAGAACATTACATCTAAATATGTTTCAATTACTGGATTAAATTCAGAACCATCATCTTCAATAAAGTTTAACTCAATTTTCTTTTGAAAGTACTGGGCTTTATTTAAATAAAATTCAATTGTGCTACCATTTGATAGATCACTAAAGTCAATATTTATTAATCCATCAGAGTTTGAAACTCCTTTACCAATCAATTCATTATTAACTAATAAAGCACCAATTACATCGGACAAAGGTTCACCATTTTCATCGGTAATAGTAGTTGATACAAATGATTGATGTAAATCTGTTGAACTTTCAATTTCTGCATTCATTTCATGAGGTTCCATTAAATACACTGGAATACTTGGATCTCCCAAAACTCCATATACATGGTGATAAAATTCGTCAATAACGGTTCCATCTGGTGCAAATAACCCTGCAAACTCATCAATTAGTGCATGTTTCCCTGCGTGTAGTGCAGGTGCTAGCTCGGTTGCATCACCCTCTAAAAGAGCATCCCACATTACACCACACATTAAATTGTTAAAACGAGTATCAGTATCCAAATCAGATGGTCCTACCATTGCAGCAGCACCCTTCGGATTTGTAATTGAACCAGCTGTAGTCATTGTTTCACCATAACACTTATCAAGTCCTGGACCACTATAGTTATTTCCAAAATCACCTGTATTACACACAAAACTAAGAACAATTGGTAGCTTCCATCCATTGTTTAAATCTTCAACATTTTCTCTATGAAAGTAGGGTTTATGCCAACCATTTGCATCTCCCCAACCACGATAATTGATTACACCAACACCACTTGACCAAACACTTGACAATAATGGATTATATGACCCTTCTTGCCAGTTACCCGCGTGGAAGAATACTGTATCAATATTGGAATAGCCATATTCAGTCAGCTCTTCATGCAACCACATAGATGTCCATACTGGTGTTACAGGCCATTGTGATGGATCAACTTCTGTACCGTCAGCAGTACTATAATTACCTGCAGTAAGTAGTGCATTATTCAAATGAGAAATTTCTTCAATATTATCCATTCGTACATATTGAATACTTCTATTTTTGATTTTTAGAAAATCTTGAATTCCACTGATTGACCATCTACCTAAAAAGAACCGTGGATTATACACATCATCATCAAAATAAGTATATGGATAGTCTGTTACATCAATATCATCTTCGTTGTAAGAATCAATTGTGAAAGTTGGAATTTCGTATGCACCATTTACATCTCCAACCAATAGCACATACTCCAACATTGGATTATTGCTTGAATAATAATCTAAATATTGTTTTAGATAATTTGCTGTTCCACCAATTTCGTTTAAATATACTATTTCAATATCGTACCCTTGACTTTTTTTGAAAGTAACAAAATCACCACCATAAGTTTCATTGGTTAAATAAATATCTAAACTATTATTTGGAAGAACTATCATATATGTTCCTCGTTGATAATCAAAATCTCGTGTGTCATCAACATTAAATGTCCGTTGTGAAATTGGTTTTGTATTGCTTGCAATAATAATTGAAAACACTGTTAAAACTAATATTTTACTTAAAAACTTCATGTTACTCCGTAATAATTAAATTGACTATACTAATTATGTCTAAAATATTTACAATACTATCTTCAGTTAAATCTGAAGTACATTGTTCAAACCCATTTAAATGTGAATCATCAATAATATGATTCACAACTTTTAAAATATCAAGCACATTTATTTCACCATTTTGGTCAATATCACCACCTACACATTCACCATCTGGTTCATACGAAATGGCCATTCTGTTAATTATAAGACCACGATAACCCAATGTTTCATCAGAATTTAACGCAATATTTAACCATGATGAATCAGTTGAATTTAGCTCAAATGGAAAATATTCGTCATGAATAAGCCATGAATGAGATGAAAATTCTGCAACTTCACTCGTATCTGTTGCTGATAATAAGTTTACTTTGACTATATCATTTTCCCATTCAAGTTCATATCCTAAATCAAATTCAAGAAACGTATTTCCTTCCCAATGTTTTACAATAGGAACATCATAGGAAATTAAATAGTTTGCATAATTGTTATATACTAAACTACTTTGAGAATGCAACATTCCATCTTCAAATTCCCAGTCACCTGTTTCAATTGTCCAGTTATCTGAAAAATCGAAATTCTCTTCAATATAAACTGCTGACCATTTCATATTTACATCAATTTCAGTATCCGTTTCCATGTTTACAGTTCCATAATAAGGAACCATATTTTCAGATTTAACTACATATTCATAAACTCCCTCTGGAAGAGTAACCATAAAATCACTATGAGTTAGATTGTAATTTGAAGTAGTCCCCATTATGTTTAATATTATATCATTTTCACCTTGATAAGTTGTCGGCAAGGTGACATTTGTAGTTAATATAAACTCAGGCAATTTTACTAAACTAATATTATGTTCTGTAATAGACCCGCTAGATGGAACAAAAGTATAAGAATACGGTTCATACACTCCTTTATATTTAACAGTTAAAGTATATGTTGCATCATGTAATAATCGTCTATATCTACCAAACTCATCTGTAAATCTATTCTTTAACATTGGGCCATTTAACTCTTCGATTATAACTTCTACACCTTCAATAGGCAATCCTGTTTCTGAGTCTGTAATGATTCCAGTAATTTGATTTTTATTAGGTCCATCTTGATAATTTGACCCTGCAGCACGTTTTAATAAATGAAATGCACCCATTAAATTTCTTTCCACGGTATCATCAATTACTGCAACATCAATTGCTTGTAAATTTTCAGTTCCAGTTTCTATCAAATACTGGATACATCCTGTATTTACATAAAACCAATCATGGGCATTACCTCGTCTAGATACACTATTAGTTGGTAGATAACTTCCACTTTCTGCTTCTTTAGGAATAAGTTCCGCAATTTCTTCACCTAATTGAGAAATAACTGGATAATCTGGGGATGCTTTTTCGCCATCCCATAACCACGGGTAAATTACCTTTTCAGATACACAACCAGAACGAGAACTATGGTATGCAATAGATAATAGAAAGTCTTGTTCTAATGCAAAACCACGAATAGCTTGATTTTCTGTTTCTGAAAATGGGTATTCCCCACGGTAATAATCATAATTTGCAATATATGATGGATTTCCAGAACACCCACCATCCGTTTGACCTTCAGCATCACCAAATATCCAATTGAAGTCATAATTACGATTCAGATCAACCCCATCTAAATCATTTCCAATACCAACCACATAATCGAAAATACCATTTTCATTCACATCTCGTTTGTTTTTACGGTAAGCAGTGTCGTGCAGTAATTCCTCTTCCTCATAATACCCATGTACCATTCGTAAACCTTCTGGATTATATGTTGGAATTACCCAAATTTCAGTTTCTTCCATAAATGCTTTAAGATTAAAATAACTGGAAGGGAAATCCATTGGATGTAATAATCGATTTATTAACTCCATTGCAATTTCTACACCGTATATTTCCTCAGCATGACATTGACCCAAAATCAAAACACGAGATTGATCTTCTTTAATATCTGCATTAAATGATAATCGTACACCCCAAAATGGAATTTGATCGTGGGTTGAAATACCAATTTGCTCCATATGGTAAATTATCCCACTTTCTGGATAATAAGTTGGATATGGTTCTGGATTGCTTCCAAATTCATCATTCCACGCTTCCAATTGAGTTTGGATTTCTTCATAAGTATGATATCTATCTGGAAGTTCAACTTGACCCCACAATGATACTAAAAATAATATGGAAAATATCAAACGCATACTAAACTATGAAATAATATAGTTAACAATTGAAACAATATCTAGAACGTTAATCACACCATCACCATTAACATCTGCTGCACATGCTTCTTCAAGAGTTGGATCTGTATTATCTAATACAATATTCACTACAAGAACAATGTCTAAAACATTGATAATGCCATCTCCATTAACATCCATTGCTGTACATGCACCACCCAATGTAACTGATTGAATATAAATATTTTTTAAATCTTCTTTACCTGAACTTCTCATATCATCCCAGTAAATCATATAGGAATTATCAGTCTCGGAATATAAATCAATTTTAGGGTTAAATTGATTGAAGTCTGCATCACAAACAACAATTCCACCATTTTCAAAAGCATAACTATTATTAGAAATTTCTTGGTAGAAAATATCAAATGCAATACCTAAACGAGAATCTTCCCAAGCAATCATATAGGTTCCATCTACACTTGTAAATGCATTTGGTGTTTTTTGATTTCCAACATCATTTGAAATAATAATATCCTCACCCACTTCTAAAGTAGAAATATTGACTGTTTTGCAGTAAATATCATAATCAGCACCCGATCTAAAGTCTTCCCAACATACGAGCATTTCATTGGTTGTTTCATTATATGTAATTGTTGCAGATGTTTGATCATTTACATCAACTGCAATTGGAATTCCATTTGTGTTTCCAATAAGTTCACCAGAAAAATTGATATATTGACCATATATATCTGCCCAACCCGACCGTTGGTCTTTCCAAATAACAAAAATACCATCCTCAGTAATTGCTGACCCTTCAATAAACTGATCACTATCTTCGTCCGTAAGATTGACTCCACTTCCCCATGACTCAAGAATAGAACCGTCTGAATCCATTGCAATTGTCATTACAGAACTTTCACCACCACTTTCAGTATTGTAAGTAATTATACATCCACCTCCAGGAAGAGCTTCAACTGTTTTAACATTATCATCAATAAAGAAGTTACTTGCAACTAAAGCTGGCTCTGCCCATTGCGGAGAACCATCAGAATCAAATTTTTGCACATAGATATCATAGTCAATATAATTTCTTTGATCAGAGAATATATAATACACAAATCCATCATCGCCATGTACTAATTCAAATGAACTTTGATTTGTCCATGATTCAAAAACTGGAGTTCCTTCGCTTCCACCTTGCATAAATAAATTTTCATCCAATAGTTGATAGTATTGTACAATATCTCCAAAAGCATATCCAAAACCTAAAAGAATATTTTCACCTAATACCTCTGCTTTAGGGTCAGATTGATATGGATTATCACAAAGCTTTATACCATTATCTTCAGTAATTTGTTCATATCCTGAATTAACTTTTTGTCCATACGAAAGGATTTTTTGGTCTAATCCATATCCATCTGGGTCTTCATCCCACAATCTATTATCTTCCCAATAAATCAAATTATTATCATTACCCATATACAGAGATTTTGGTGATACCGCATGTCCATCTATTCCAAAATATAATTCAACACCGTCCTCAACCAATGAAATACCTATTTGTGGATGAAGATGTTGAGCAAACATTCCAATACTTCCAGTTCGCATATCACCCCAAATTGCAATTGCTCCACCATTTCCATCATTTCTTACTAGTGGATTAAATTGTTTGTGGTCAGCAATACAAATTGCTTGACCATCTGCTTCAAAAGATACATTCCCATCTGCATCAATATGTTGCATATAAATTTCAGTATTAGGATATGGTGCAAATCGCTCGTCCATCCACACATAATACACGCCACCCTGTCCATCAGTTGTTAAACGGGGTTGGTCTTGAGTACTAAATGCTTGTGAAATAACTCGACCATCGTCTTCCCAAGCAACCCCACTAGATAGGAGTTTTTGTGAATAAATATCACTATTACCATTTCGTGCATCTTCCCATACAATGTATGACCCATAAGCATCTGCTTTAACTCTAGGTTTTAACTGAGGTGCATCGTTTGTGCAAATTTCTAATCCATTATCTTCAAACTGAAAGATTCCGTTTATATCTAAAAGTTGGGCATAAATATCACCAGCTTCTTCGTTATTTCGTTTATCTTCCCAAACAGCAACTGTTGTGTTTTCTGAAACATACGTTACTTTTGCATATTCCTGATTATTTGATGCATCACAAATTACTATTCCACCTTCTTCAGGTGTACTCCAAAGTGTATTCATATCTGAATCAATTCGTTGACCATAAATATTTAAATCATCAATAGTTCTATCATCTGTCCAGACCATAACTGCATGTCCAGAACCTGCAACTTCAATACTTACACCAGTATGATCAGAATCATTTGATAAAAGTGGTACACCTACACCTGCTTCAATAATGTCATTCACATCAGATGTTAAGTGTGTTCCGTAAATATGGCCAACAGTTGAAACTGTTTTATCTTTCCAAATTACAAATGCACCACCCTGACCATCAGAGCACATATTGGGAGATACTTGTTTGCCTTCAACATTTGTCAATACAATCCCTTCAATTCCCCAAGCAACACTACCATCAGATAATACATGTTGCCCATAAATATCACCATGTTCTGGTTCATCACGGTAATCTACCCAAATAACAAAGGCACCACCTGCACCATCAGAAACTAAAATTGGATCTTCTTGTCGGCCTGGAGCTAAAACAACAGCTGTTCCTTCAGAGCCCCATAAATTGTTTCCATTTATATCTACTTTTTGAATATAAATATCACGCCCACCAAAGCGTGTATCTGACCAAGCAAAAATCATTTCTCCATCGGCGCCCACATCACCTGTACGTTGCCATTCAATATGAATACCTTGTCTAACAGGAATACCATTATCTTGCCAATCAAATTGAGCAAATATTGTACTCATTATTACTAATAAATTTAAAATTTGTGTTCCTAATTTCACTTAACTACTACCTTTCTATTTGAAAAATATCAATTCCATCTTCAGTTGCAACATAGATAGAATTTCCTTGTACTTTTACTTCGTTTGCATAACTTGTTTCAAGCATGCCTAATTCTGTTAATCCTGTTGAGCCATCCCATTCATATAATAATACTCCAGAATGCCCTGCTGCTAAGGCAACTAATCCATCATCTTGATGTATACCATTAATTGTATACCCTTGCCCAAAGGGTAATGTAGATATAATTTCACCACCTAAATCAAGTAACACCATGTAACAACCATTACTTGTAGAAAGCCCAGCAAACACTGTCATTCCTGTCGAATATACCGTATTTACTTCTCCCGGAGTATCAAATTCTGCAAAAACATTGGGTTCAAGACCACCTGCTGGTTCAAAAGTGCCACCTAAACCAAGCACTTCTGGGCCTACTACACAGTCATTCCCATCCCAATAAATACATGGGTCAGACTTGCAACAAGATTCAGCATCTGCATGATTATCGCAAATAGATTCAGCATCAAAATCTGAAATTATTTCTTCAGTATCTGGAATTA
>CAYNTS010000008.1:29800-50275 GCA_964400495.1 uncultured bacterium
AATTATTTCTTCAGTATCTGGAATTAAACAAATATCTTGGTCAGTTTGTTTTAACACTTTCACACCCAGTTCACCATCGGCTACCGAAAGTAACCCGTCAGCAAAATAGATATTATCTGGTTGTACATCTAAATTATATGAATATTCACATAATGGAGTCCCACTATCTGTAAATAAATCATCGAATCCTACATCCGTTAACTTTTTCCATACAATTGACGTTGAGTATTCATCATATTCTCCCACTGAGCCTGATTCTTCAGGATGCCATGTTCCGTAAATTGAAATACAATCACTTTCATTGTCTATCCCATCAACCAGATTGCCAACTATATCTCCACACCATGCTGAAACTACCTCATCTTCAGCTGAATTATGTCTAACCAATGAAAATATATTTATCTCATCAATTTGATCATCAATTGTATTGCTTAACCAAACGCCATTATAGCAATCTTCAATATATGGGTCAAGAAATTGAGTTCCCTCAATTTTATGAATCCAAATTTTATCGTATCTGTCTAAAACAAATGCAATATTATGTTCTTTAGAAAGTGAAATTGCTTCTGCTCTGTTATCACCCGTTGCAGAATTCATGTCAGTATTGTGGAATAAAGTATCTAATTTTGAAATTACACCATTTTCATCTTTTATAATTTCAAACACAAAATATCCATTATAATTTGCTGCAGAAACTAGATAGTTTTCATTTATATCAATATCTAAACAATCTCCAGAAGTATTTACTGTCTCTAATTGACTGAAAATAGTAAATTTATTTTTCTGAATTGGGTCAGAAGGTAATCTGCAACTTAAAATAAATAATGTTATAAGTATTCCTTGTAAAATTTGTAATCGTTTCATATTAATCCTCTAATATGCCAAGTCTAAAACTGATTGTAAAGTAAATGATAGCCATAACTCGTGTTTTTGGTATTGTTTTGTGTTTTCTACCCATTCAAACTCTCCCCCATCGGCTACTTCTGAAAATCGTTGTCTGTACCGATATTCCACTTTAACATCAATATTGTTGAATGAATACTTTGCCCATAACTGTATTTGTGTTTCTAAATAGTATTTCCAGTCTAAATCATTGATTTCATCTGAATTTAATTCATACAATCGTTGGTTCAATTGGATGGATGTTCCCCATTTTGAGATTATGGATTCCCACCCTTTATAATTGGTCCAAGAAACTTTGATTTTATCAAACACATACGACCTATCTACCAAAGTAGATGTTGGAACTTGAGGATCATTAAATGAAATATTATCTCCAATTCCTGTTTTACCCGTTATTGAAATCTTATCATTGTTAAACTTGTGATTATATGTCAGCGAAACAGATGAAACTTGTGTGTCATACTCTGTAAAATGAGATGGATTTTCTAAATAATATTGTTCAGAATAGTTTAACTTTATTTTAACCCACGATTTATTAGTTAAAGGGTTTGAATATGAAACAAACCACCCACTATTTGAAAAACTAGCTGGATAATACACACCATCATCTATGTCAACATCTTTATAAGGACGAATATAATATTTAGGAATACTAAAGCCCCCTAATTTCAACCATTGATATGTTTTAAATTTGAATCCGAGTTCACCTGAAAATGATGAATACGATTTTTGATTTGAACTCGAATAAAGAGAAGTTGATGCAGAAAATTTAAACACCGATTCAATATTTTCTAACAAAACTGGACTATATTCAACTCTCATTGAAGGTTTGATGATTCCTGAATCAAAAGATTTTGAATCTCCCAAAATTTCTGGCAAAATTGATACATTTATTTCATCAGAATCAGATAATTTCAAGAAATTACTATCGTACCCAAGCCCTAATCCAGTTTGAAAATAAATGGGTACATTAAATGTTTGTGAAATCAATAAAGAGGTAAACATAAATAATATGGCAATAAAATAGTTCAATTATTTATTTTCAACACTTTGGATAAATACAGTTTTGTTTTTGTCTAATAACTGAACCACAATATCATGCTTCCCCTCAGATATTTCGATAGGAATAGTTCTCCAATATCCTAATTTAGTTCCTTTTGCATTTCGCAATGTTTTACCTGAATTTGTGGTCTTAAATTGGAATGTTCCTACTGTTTTATTATCTACTTTTACACGAAGTCGATACGAATCTTCTTTTATTTTTGAGTTAAATGCTAAGCGACTATTAATTGATATAAATTTTTTACCTTGAGTAGTAAAAAGTAATTCCTTTTGAGCATTCAACTCATAAAACTCTTGAGTAAAATCTAAAAAATAAGTTTGTTCTTCATTTTTATCTGCTAGAATATTACTGACTGTCTCTTCAGCAAGGGGTCGGTTTGCAAACAATTTCACTAAAACTGGTGCATTAAAATCATCAAGTGGTTTCAATTCAATTGAATGGGTGCCTTCACCAACAATATTTACAATATAATTACCTGAAAAAGTGTATCCATGTCCTGGATGTTCAGGTGATTGGATATTTTCATTAATTCTATAGGTATGGTCAACTTGGAATGATTCACCATCAATAATTAGTTCATATCCAAAAAATAAACTTTTTCTATTTTTCTTAGGTGCAGCCCGCCTAGAAATAATTTTAATTTTACGTGAACCTTCTATTGAAAATTGTAAGGGGGCGTTATTTAGAATTAAGTATTCACGTGCATTAATACCAACCAACAACTCTTCACTTTCTGCTTCATTTATTGGTTCAATTAACTTTCCAAATGAAAACGAAAATATGATTATAATAAATATAAATTTAAAGGATTGAATCAGGTTCATACGAATACACTCTTTCTTTTATTTGTTTATGACTATAAATACCAATGCCAATTGTAAATCCTGCCGATAAAATTAATGCAATAATAGTAATCCACATATTGTATCTGAGTTCAAAGTAAAGTTTGCCATCGCCAACTTCTGGAAGTGGAACTGGTGCCCACGGGAAAAGGTACTCCTTTTGGAGTTCGTGTAAATCATGAATGTGAATAATTGAAATATTACGTTGGGCGAAAGTTTTTACAACACTATCTCCGTAAATATCTGTTAATTCAGTACTTGTTGAAACTCCCTGTGGAATTAATTCTGCATTTACACCTTGACCAATACTAGCTGAATTGTTTCCAATATTAATATATGCTTTAAATGTTTTAAGGGGTGAATGCGTTGAATAATACTCTATTCTTTTAGAAATATTGAGAGCCAAACTATCTTCATAAATTAATGGGATATTATTGTTATAAATCGATGCCCATAAAATATCTCTTCCATTGTCTCCAATATTTTTCCCAATATCTGATTTGCCTCCAATCGAGGCAGCAACTGATTTATAAGAAAATATCTTTTCTTCTCTTAGTATATTTTCCATATCCAACCATGTAAAGTTTGGACTGTTTGCCCCCCATTGTGATGAACCTACTGAAGAAATAATCACTGGTTTTAGGTCTAAAACTTTACAAGCAGATAACATTGCAATATTTAATCCAGGGTATGAACCAGTCATTGAGATTGCAACAGAATCACCTTTTTGTAATTTTGAGTTTTTTAACAAATCAATAAAAAGTGCGCTTAAATTTGGGTTTAACGAGGTTTGTTTTTCTGAAAGGTGTGCATTATCGATTGTAATAGGTCCAAATTTCTTTCCAATTAGATATGTAAAGTTTGGATCACTAATCGAATCTATATTTGTAACACCATTGCTAAGTCTATAATCTTTTAAAACTGACATTGCTTTATTCATCAGTTCTGCAGACCTAACTTTTTCATCATAGTTTTCTAATAATATTTTATCTTTTGATGATGACGCCCAAAACAATAATCCTAAACAAAATACAGCTAAGCCAAACAGGACTCTGGTTTGTTGAATAACCGGTCTAAACATGAATTAGTCCTTTCTCAACAATCATAATGACCAATTGCACAACAGTTGCTGTAATTATAATTACACTTAAAGTTCTAACTACACCTTGTCTATCCATCCAATTTGCAATGAGTCCGGGGATAATATTACCAATTACTGCGAGGTTATATTGAGATTCTGTAAATAAAACATGATTTCGAGAAACATACCCCAATAAAAAACCAATCAATAAGCTAAGTACAAGCCGACGTTTTCCATAAATAAGTATAAATTTTGACAATAACTGTACTATACCAAAGGTAACTAGGCTAATTATGAATGTTCCTAATACTCTAAGGGGGTCATGTAAATATAATGCAATATACCCTGGAACAATTACACCACCAGCTGTAACCCCTAGAGTTTCAGTGAAAAATAAACTTAGAACTATTCCTAAACCAATTGCTAATTCTACCATTAACTTCTATACCTTTTTAAATCTGATAAAAATTCATCACCCCATCCAACAATATTTCCAATGCCCATAATAAAATGATTATCTAGTTTACTAAAGGAATCAATTATTGTTTTAGGGTCTGTAGATTCAGGGAATATTTCAACAATTATTTCTGGATTATTTTTCATTAAGTCATCCAAAAATGGTGGAAGATTATCCCCTCGAATAATTAATCGATTGGGGTTTATATATTTATACACTAAATCTATTAATTGATGCGTTCGGTAACGCCTATCTCCGCGAGTGTTAAGAAAAATACATGATGGATTTTCATGTATTCTGTTATGAAACAAGTTCCATATTTGAAGAGTTGATTTTGGGTCATTAGCAGCAAAGGCACTCACAAAATGATTTATTATTTTATCAAATTTTAAGTTCCATACAACCAAGGCACCTGGGTCTGGCTGAGTATACACCATTCCCTCAAGTGCAGTTTTTTCTTCAACTCCTGCCATTTCACATACTTTAACTGCCAATGCAACATTTTCTGGATGTTCCAAAAATGGAAATCTATCTATATATTCTTCTGTGATTTTATCTGGGAATACTTCTTCTACGGTAGAATTTCGAGTTTTAGCTACATCTATTAATGGTTGAAGTACATCATGTTCTGCTGTTACTAATGTACCATTGCTTGGAATTGTATTACCCATAGACAGTGCAATATCAGTCATGGTTGAACCCATTTCATCTAGATGGTCGGGGCGAACATTGGTAATTACACTTATGGTTGATTTTACCATTTTTTGTTCTGCTACCCATTGATATTGTGGTTGAACTGCCATACATTCTATAACTACAGCATCTGGTTTTTTTCGTGAAAAGTTTCGTAGTAATTTTACCTGTTCACCAATTGAAGCTGATCTCAATCTGTGGATAATTTGATCTTTACCATTTTCATCGATTATCCGAGGGGCTGAACCGGTAGTCTTTGCAAGTGTTTTTAACCCTCCTGCACGCAAACCAGCTGCAACTAACCTTGTAACACTAGACTTACCACGTGAACCATTTATATGAATACGAATAGGTAGTTTAGATAGTACAATTTGGTGGTGATTGAATTCCACAATTCCAATCACTATTAAAATAGTAATTAAAATACTTAAGGATAATATTACTTCAATACTCATTATTTTGTTCTAAATAAAGAAAAAAAGCCCCAAAATCGAAGTGAGAAATTGAGGCTTTTGTTACATATTTACCTACTTAACTTTCCAATATAATATTAATTATTTGAATCACATCTAAAATGTTGATAGAACCATTTCCATCCATATCGGAAACATACACACCCATTGGTTCTAACTCAATTGAGTTAATAATTGCATTAACAACCATAACTATATCTAAAATATCAACACCACCATCTTGATTTGAATCGCCCATCATAGTTTCAATAGGACTATTTGTTGTAATAAATATTGCAGTTTGGTTGCTTAATGGCATAGCTGCTGTTGGATACAAATTATCAAATGAGTACTGTAATGCATCATCGCTAAATTGGTTTTCAATCCCAATTGTTGAGTAACATCCATGGGTAGGTGTGTATCCACTATAGTTCCCAGCTGATGTATTGTTAAATGTCTTATACTGAATTTTAATTTCATTATCTCCACTTGGAGTAGCATACGAATCATCATACAATATAACTTGGAAAGTTTCTGTTGAGTTGTTGTTATATGTTTTCATATTTGACCACTCAATGATAAACTTGTCACCGTCATCATATTTGTATACATCACCATTGCTTGAATTTTTTAAATCATCCCAAAATGCTGCAATCATTGGAGATGGTCCACCTGCACCTGGAATTGGATAATTCCTAAATGATTCCATATTTGATTCGCCCATTGCAATCCACCCATTACTGCACACGGTAATTTGGTTATATTCTTGACCATAAAAAGTGAAATTAAACGGTAAGTTAACTACTTTTGAACTATTTGTAATTCCATTGCCATTCCCATTATCACTAATATTTAAGTCTATTCCATTTCCACCGTAATCTGGATCAATTTCAATCCAGTCGTAAATTGGTGCAAGGTTATATCCTAAATCACCAGAATCATAAATATAATATCCGTGATTATCAGGACCAAGTGGATCATCTTGACTTATTTCACCAATTTGAATATCCATAAATTCTACTCGGTCATAGCCATTATCACTTGTAATGTGTAACTGAACTGTAGCCATGGTTCCATTAATTGTATTTCCATTAGTTTGAATAGAATAAAAACTATTTGAAGTTGCATTTTGATTGGGGTCAATATCGCCAAAATAAGAATCATTTTCAATCACATCAATTAAATTACTTGCTGAAGAAATTTCAACATTCACACCCTCCAGAGAATACTCACCCTTATTCCTTAAAACAATATCAAAGCTCCCAGATTGACCGGGTAGAATATCATCATTTTGAAAATGATAATTTTGAACAACAGCATATCCACCAATTATATCAATAGGAATCATCGCTTCATGTATATCTCCCCAATTATCATTCGAAATTGAAAGAAACAATTCTAATTCTTCAAGATGAATTGTTGATGCATTCACTGATAAAACATATGCCACACCATCATTGCTTTCATTTGGTGCAACCGTTCCATAATATGAACCAGCTTGATATATATTTACAGCATCAGAATTTGATGTTAATGATGCCTGTACACCTGTATTTGTTGAAGAAGAATAGTTTTTTAAAGGGATTACCAATTCAATAGTTTCTCCAGGGTTTAATATTCCATCACCATTACCCACACTCGAGCCAGAATTATCATCATCAATTACCAATAGTGATGGTTCAATATTAATTCCATCATTATTAATTAAAAATGATCCTTCAGATGGTATGTAATTTTGTTTAACTACAGTTACTGAAACATCACCACTTAAAGTATACTCTAAATCAAACAAGGCAATGCCTAATTCATCAGTAAGAAGTGTTGAGAAAATTTCATCATTTCCTTTTAACAAAGTAACTTTTGCATTTTCAACAGCAACCCCATTTGCATCGCTAACTTCTACTTCTATAAAGTTCGTTCCAAATCCAATTTGTGAATCAAAATCAACATCTAACTCTACAGGAGTGTCTGTCCATAAATGTAACGCAGGGTCACCCATTAAATTATTCCAATGAGAGAAAATACTTACTTTGTTACTAGGGTTTGAAGGGTATGTCCAGTATAACGATAATCTTCCATTTGCAACTGCAGCTCCAGCTGTTTCAAGTTTTTTTGAAAAGATACCATCATACACACCCATATCTACAATATTGTTAAATGCTGTATGTGTTCCGGTTGTTGCAGTCCCAACTGATGCAACAGCACCTTCAGGATTAGTTGCAGAACCAGCTCTCAAAAATGATTCACTAAGTGATGTTCCGTCAAAATCACCGGTGCCACAGGTAATAAATGTTGCAAAAGGAGTCATGTAACCATTATTTGCATTATTGATATTGGATGACCCAAAACCACTCACACCATAATACCCACGATAGTTCATATACAAAGCACCATCACTTAACTTGTTTTGCATCCACGAAGCATATCCACCATTACCACCATTTAATTGTACATTATCAAAACCGTATGCTTCCATAATTACTTGAATATATTCATTTGTGATAATTGTTGATTGACCTGATGAAGATGGGTCGCCAACTAATGCACCAGTTTCATACCAATCAGTTCCAGTAGAGCTAATATAGCTTGCCTTTTCATAAGCAATAGTTTTGTTTATTACATTAGAAATGTCACTACTTGAATTTACAGAGATTCTTCCAATCATTACTTCGGGAAGTAAATCACTTCCATCTAATTGGCAATATGGAAAGTCACCAGCACCATAGTAGCCAGACCAACTTTCAGTGTATGTGCTTATACTATAAGAACCACCAGTATCACCAATTAAGCCAACAATTTCAGGTGGATTATCCCAGTATGCATACGCATTTTCTAAATAATTTTTTATTGCTGAAGAACTTGAACCACCAGCTTCACTTGTTGAAACAGCATACACAATATATCCCATTTTATGTCGCCAATCTATTAGATCTTGCACAAATGGATGGTTCAAAGATGATCCCCCACAAATATATAAAATTGCAGGAGTTTGATAATCTTCATCCCTAGTGGATGTTTCAAAATTTACAATTTGATTTTGCATCAATTGGTCAAATAATCGTGACCTAGGAACATCAACAATATTACGATCTTGTGAATCAACTTCATGAATTACTAACTCAATATCATCATACACTTCTAATTCCTGTAACACTGGATTATATTTATATGGAGTCACACTAATTTGTACTAACTCAATACCACGCATTACCATTGGTTGAGATAGAGTTACATTTTGCTCAGGGAATGAAGCATTTGTATCATAAAATATTTTATTTTTTTCAACAACTTCATCATTCTGTGCTAATATTTGTGATGGAGTTAGTATAATGTTTGAGATTATATGTGATGCATTTACAATTAAATCAACTTCAATTTCTTTACCTCTTGGAAGTTGGTAAAATGTTGAATACACTGGTAGTTCTGGCATACCATTTTCTGACATTGTACCACTTACATCTGATACTATTTTACTATCACCATCTTTGGATTCAATTGAAAACTCACTAATTGAAAATTGAATACATTTATTATCAGAATTATTTTTCATATTGAAATGATTGCTAGAAGCAAAAACAACTCCGAAACTACACATAAATAAAAATAATCTTAAAACCATATTTCCCCTTCTTTAGTTCACATACTGTAAAACAACAATAAATTATATATTAGAAAATAATAAACACAAAGCGTACAATTAAAACATTAGTTTGTTACAATATGTAATAAGTAAAATTTACTAAAAAATTCTAATTCTCTCTTGAAACTCAAATTAAAACCTATAGTTGATAAATTACTTTAACAAATTGTTACAAACTGGTAGTAAATAATTGCTGTTTTTATACCTAAATTAAGTTGTCTACAATGTAAACATTTTAATTATTAATAGAAACTTTCACAATTAACTAAGGAGAAAAACGTGAATAACATCATGAGTAAAATAAAAGAGGGATTTACCCTAGTAGAAATCTTAATCGTAGTTGTAATTATTGGTATTTTAGCCACAATTGCAATTCCAACATATTTTAGTTATGTTGAAAAAGGATATGCTTCCGATGCTAAAGTTCAAATGAAAAATATTTTAGAAAATTCATCTGTTTTTAGATCTGATAATCCTGAATGGCCAAATACTGTTGAAGAACTTAATGATGGTGGTTATGCAAATGTAAAAAAATCTACACTTGATAAGTGGTCTTTCACCATTGATTTGAATGACTCTGAAGAAGGCGGTGTAGAAGGTACAATTACTGCAATAAGTACTGCTAAAATGAAGGGCGGTCCTGATAAAGAAATCGTTTTTGATGTTGTTACTGGTATTTTTACAGGTTATGGTCAAAGCAAAACAGAAAGTAATTAATTCATGAGTCTTTCTATCAAAGATATGCTTGGATATGCTCTCGATACTGAGGCATCTGATTTGCATTTAAGTGTTGGTTCAATACCAATGGTTCGTATTCATGGAGAAATGAAAAAACTCCAACTTCCCGAAATGGATGATGCTACAATGGAATCCATTAAGAATGAAGTGATGAATGAAAATCAAATCCATATTTTTGACGAAAAACTTGAAATTGATTTTTCAACTGCTTTGGAAAACCGAGGTCGGTTTAGGGTTAATTTTTTCAATCAAATAAATGGTGTGTCTGCAGTTTTTCGAGCAATACCTACGGTAATTAAAAGTTCTGAAGAACTTGGCGTACCACCAATTATAAATCAATTAGCTATGAAAGATAAGGGTCTAGTTTTATTGACTGGACCTACAGGTAGTGGTAAATCAACTACTCTCGCAGCAATGATTGATCATATTAATGAGCAAAAACATTGTCATATTATCACAATTGAAGACCCTGTCGAGTATTACCAGGGGTCAAAAAATTGTTTAATAAATCAGCGAGAGTTGGGGCAATCTACTCATTCTTTTGCGAATGCACTTCGGTCAGCATTGCGTGAAGATCCAGATGTGATTTTGGTTGGAGAAATGAGAGACTTAGAAACTATTCAACTTGCACTAACTGCCGCTGAAACAGGGCATTTAGTTCTCTCTACACTTCACACATCGTCAGCTGTGAAAACAATCGATAGGATTATTGATGTATTCCCAACTGGACAAAAATCACAAATTCGATCTATGTTATCTGAAAGTTTATTAGCAGTTATTGCTCAAAAATTACTACCAACGAAAAACAGAGATGGTCGAATTCCAGCATGTGAAGTGATGATTGCATCTTCAGCAATTAAAAATTTAATTCGTGAAGATAAAATCTATCAAATACCTTCACTTATTCAGTCTGGCGGACAAGATGGAATGCAAACATTGGATCAAGATTTACAACGATTGCTCCACAAAGGTGAAATCGAACGGTCAGATGCAATTCAAATTGCAGATAATTCTGAATTGTTTGAAAAAGGTATTTTCTAAATGAAATTGAAGAAACTCCAAAAGGGATTCACATTAGTAGAAGTAATTACAGGGGTAATCATTACCTCTGTAGCTGCTATCGCTATTATGAGAGGAGTTTCTACATCTTCAGCTTCACTAAAATCTATTCGAATAAAAGAAAAAGCATTTGAAGAATTAAAGATTTGGACAGATGATTGGAAAAGTAAAATTGCTGGAGGAGTTCATGTAAATCCTGGACAATATCCACCTTTTGGACAAACAGTTACTTTAATGACAAATGAAGATAATGAAACAGTTGTTTCAGGTAAATTGTTTAGAGATATTAGAATTTCACGCGAATCAGGAGAATATTCAAAATTTTACCAAATTAAAACATGGATAGAATGGGATGATATTGCTTCTGATAATGATGCTAAAAAAAATCTTGAATTTCTTTCATATCAATTGGCATTAAAATGATGAAATTATCTCGTAACATAATAACAAGTGGATTTGCTTTAGTTGAAGTGGTTCTTGCAATGGTTATTACAGGTGCAGTTTCTCTAAGTATGTTATATATTTTTTCTGAAGCAAATCATTATTTGATAAAAGAAAATACGCGTGCTGAAGTAATTAATTATTGTAACGAAATTTTAGATGAAATTGTTGATTCATTACGGGTTTGCGATGACTACCAAAGAGGGCAATATGCTGGTTTCCAACAATTGGTTATTAATACTATGGATGATGAAGATAATACAATATCAACTGTGTATAAATTTGATCAGCGCTATGGATTTCTTAGAAATAGTAACCCAATTAAACATTACTTTAATAAGGACGAGCAAAGACAAGAGCAGTTTAAGCTTGTAAATTGGGGATGCAGGGTACCTAGTGCAGATCCCGGAGAAGATGAAAAAATTCGATTAGCAAAGAATTATTGTTTTATGGACGTTGAAGTTATGGATGATGTTGACGATAATAAAGTAGTTGAAACCCTTTCCTTTAAAAGAGAAGTTTTTTCAAGTACACTATTTATAAAGTCCTTAGGAATATAACACACAAGTTTAATATATCATCCGGAATGACTCTACCTGTTGCAATTATTTTTTCTGTAGTTGGTATGAGTATAACATTCTCCTACTTGGGTTCTATTTATCAAAAATCGTTTCAGCTTAATTATAGAATAGCAGAAACCAAAGCTTTATATAATGCTGAATCAGGGATTGCTTTAAATGCCCATGGAGTAATGTCCAAAGAATTTATTGAATACTCTAAATCAAGTGATATATCTGAAATGAATGGTAACTCAACAGATATGGGATTTTACAATGTTGACATTACAGGCATTGTAGATAATAGACAAAATAAAAGGCAATCAGTTTCTGTTGGGGTATCCACTGTGCGAAATTTGTATGGGAAATCATTGGAAGTAAAACGTACAAAAAAACTTCAAACTGGTGCTCAACCATCTTTAGCAGAATATTTTTATTTAACTGATTCAGAAAAAGCTGGAGGTGCACCATTTGTTTTTGATGGAGCAATGCCTGTTAATTCACAAAGAAGAGTTGTTAATTTTGGTGCTGGTGATGTATTTAGTCAGGGTGGTTGTGATGTAGAAGTAAAAACCAATGGCACTTTTGTAATGAGTAACTATGGATGCCCTCAATTTAACAATACAGTATATATTACAGAAGATAGCCAAGGCAATGTAAACTCTCCTCAAATGGGGTCGTGTCAAGAATCTTATGTGTTTCAAGGGGATCCACCATTAGATACAGTTAGAGCTACAAATCTTAACTGGAATGCAATGGAAAGCCATTATAATACAGTCAATAGATATGCAGATTTAGTATTAGATGCAACAGAGATGCTAAATTGGACTCCAGGGAATTTTAGGCGTGATACGCTCATAATGACGGATATTGAGTTTTTTGATGATAATACAGGTGGGTTTATTGTAAAAAGATGGTGGTATTTAATGCCCCCTTACTTAGATACAGATGGATTTAACACACCATTTCCTGTTCCTAATGATTTAGCAGGTGACCATACAGGGTGCCCAAATCATGGACCAGGTGATAACGATTTACGTTTTTGTATTCCTTATGCTGAGGCTATGGCAAATTATCATGCAAAATATTTAGATTTGCAAGGTAATGAAAATCTGATAAATAATATTGTTCAATCTCAATTTGGATTACATCATTTTGATTTTGAAGATCAAATAATAGACAGCCACCTTCTACCAGAATATACAGATGGTGGTGTAATTTATAATTATGCGCAGGGTGAAAGTGGGTTTGTAATATATGTAAAAGGTGGACCTGTTCGTATTCATGGAACTTATAAGGGTAGGTACTCAATTTTTACTGATCAGGCTACACCATATCATAGACATGCTTGGGGTTCAATTCAGCCATCACCAACCCCTCTTGTTGATACTGTTTTTTGTAATATTTGGTTAACGGATGATTTAAAAAACACAGATGGAACTGGCTATCAAGGTAGTAGTCTATATAGTGTTCAACCTGAAGATGGATGTGTTGGTGGTTCAGAAAATATCATGGGATTGATTTCAGGTGCTAATATTTATGTAGCAAATACCCCAGAAAATGGGGCACGAAATAATCAATGGGGAGATGATATAGTAATCCATGCCCATATGACTGCATTTGGTGAGTCATTTGCTTCACATTATTTTCAAAATACCATTTCTAATGGTGGATATAGTAATCCACCCTACGGGGATGGTCAAGGTATTTCGCTTTATGGAAGTACAGGAAACACAGATTATAGAGGAAATGTTATTTTATGGGGTGGAATTGTACAAAAGTATAGAGGATATTTAGTTAGAAATAATCCAGGTCCATATAATACTGGAGATATTGGATACGATAAAGATTATCATTTTGATTGCAATCTAAAATGTAATGATCCCCCACTTTATCCACCTGATTTAATTGATACTGGAAGTTCAGAAAATCAAGAAATTGATTTAGATATTGAAGTTTATAAATAAAATTTAGAATAGGAATTGAGTAAATGATCAGCTTAGGAGTCGATATCGGTTTTTCCGAGATAAAGTTTGTACAACTCGAGAGAAAAGGCGATACAACACATGTTTTAAAAGTAGGGCAAATCCCTATACTTTCTGATTTAAATAAGTTTGACCCAGAGCGAATTAGTAAATCTCAATGGTCAGCAGCAATTCAAGATGGATGTAAATCTCTTGGTATAAATCCTAAAAAAATAAAGAATGTAGTTACATCTCTTTCTGGTTCTAAAGTGAATGTTCGTGAGATTGCAACATTAGAAATGGAAGAAAATGAACTTGCTACATCCTTAGAGTTTGAAGCAAAAAAACATATACCGCTTGATGGTACTGAAGCAATTATTGACTATCATATATTAGGTAATGATCCCAAAGAAATAGATAAAGTAAATGTGTTGCTAGTAGCTACTACTCGTAATACAATTAATTCTCATGCTGAGATTGTAAAAGATGCTGGATTTAAACCCGGCATTTTTAATTCTGACCCTGTGGCATTGGTAAATTCATACTTATCTAACAAAGATTATCCTGATGAAGGTGTGGATGTTATACTTAATATTGGAAACCAACATACATCTATCATTGTTTGGGGTAAAGATATGCCATTTTTTACTCGTGAACTTCAAATTGCTGGACATGAGTTTACAAAAGCTATCGCAAAAGCACAGAATGTTGATTATGCTTCTGCTGAAGCCATTAAATTGGAAAAAGGAATCGAAGCTCTGACTTCTAGTGATACAAGTGAAGATGATGGTGTATTAAGTATAAAAGTGGCAGAGAAAACCGTGTTTACTAGTTTAGCGGATGAAATTAGAAAAACACTTCGTTATTATATAAAAACAAATTCTCAAGCATTTTTTAATAAATTTTATTTATCTGGTGGTTCAGCAACAGTACTTGGGCTACAATCATTCTTAGCGGATTTGTTAAAAGTTGAAATGGAATTATTTAATCCATTTGAAAATGTTTCTAGTGATAGGGAAGTAACAAATCCAGCTCAATATGCAGTGGCAATGGGTTTAGCAATAACCGGAAATGAAAAAGAATAATGAGTAAATATATACACATAAATTTAAATCAAACTGTTAGTAGAGCTCAATTAGCAGAGGTTAAAGAAGAACGGAAAAAATGGGGTATATTCTCATTTATTTTCATCGTTTTCTTAGGGCTTGGGTATTGGTTTTATTCACTAAATGTTGACATAGATAGTTTAATTTTAGATAGAGAAAATACAATTGCTGATATTAGAACTAAAACAAATACACTAAAAAAAGAAGGACAAATCAACTTATCAAAGAAAGATATAGTTTCTCTTTTTAAATTGGAAGAAAGTAGAGTGTTTTGGGCTGAAAAATTAATGGCATTGACTGAATTTACACCAGAAGATATGGCAATTACTGAATTAGATTATGGAAAAAACAGGCTTACTATTTCTGCAATTTCTCGCTTAGAACCTGACCAAAAAGAATTTACAGTTATTGATAAATTTATTGCTCTATTAGAAGCTGACCCTTACTTTAGTGAAGACTTTAAATCAATAAAGTTTAAGAGTTCAGAAAGAGACAAGGCAAACTCTCAAGAAATTTTATCATTTAAAATTGAAGCACACTTAAAATAGGCAAGGATATGAAACGAAATATAATATTATTTGCATTAATCATCATTTTTACCATTTCTTATTGGTTAACAACAACCATTATTTATGAATCAAAACCTGATGCAATAACAGATTTAGAATATGAACAGAAACAAGTAAATGAAAAGTATATTACTGCTCAAATTTTATCTCAAAGTCTGAATCGTGTGTATGATTTATTTGATAAGAATATGGCATCAAACTCAAGCGATCAAAAAAATGAAGTTGCATCTATGCCATTTTTGAATAGTTTGACTGATATTATGGATAAGTTAGAACTCAAAGTATTAGAAATTAAACCCGATAAAAAAGAAAAAAAAGGGAAATATACTCGAATCCCCTATGACCTTGAGTTTGAATGTGAATTTACCAAGTTTGGTAAATTCATTACAGAATTAGAAAGTAACGAACGACTAATTATTATTGATGAGTTTACAATGAAAAATGGGATTGAAAGATTAAATTCATCTCGTTCGAAAGATCAATTACAAAATCAATTGATAAAAATGCGAATTTATACTGTAACATTAAATAAGAATCGCGGATAATATACTATGAACATGAGAACGAAATTATTGTGGGATATTCTTATTGGACTATCAGTTTTGAGTGCTGGTGGTGTGGGATATCAATTGTATCAAATTGATCAGTTAAGTAAAGAAGCACGATACAATTACGAAAGTGAACAAATTGGTACTGACCAAGATTTGCAAGATAAAGTGAGTGCATTAGAAAACACACTCGCCGAACGTGATGCATTCAAATTTAGAGTAAAAAATAATCCTGTTGACCTTGGAAATGTAATTGCTTTGGATGGAGCTGGATATAGTCAACGTCGTAGGAACCTATGGGTAACAGGTATCGTAACAGGCTCAGAACCTAAAGCATTAGTCCAATTTAAAAATATGAATTATGAACTTACAGTTGGTGATTCCATTGCAGGTGGTATAATTAGAAGAATATCCACAACAGATGTAATTTTCGAGAAAGATGATGTAACTACCATCTTTGAACTTGGTTTAATAAAAAGTAGATAAATAGTAATAGAGAAGGAAAAATGAAATTTAATTTAAAACAAATAGCAAGCATTATTCTATGCTTTTCAGCAATGCTTTTTGCTGAAGAATCAAAAAGTACTGAACAACCGTTAGTGTCTATCCATGCAGAAGACACACATCTCCCCTCTATTCTTGCTATTTTAGCAGATGAGAGTGGTTTTAATATTGTTACCGGACCTCAAGTCCAAACTCAAGATAGATTAACTATACACCTTGATGAAGTACCGATTGATCAAGCTATTAATTTGGTGATTCGGGCTGCTGGATTGAGTTATGAAATTGTAGGTAATTCTATTTTAGTAGCAAATAAATCGCGCATGAAAGAAGATATCGGGATTCGACCTCATGTGATTTCTTTGAATTATGCTAATGCTGAAGAAATTGCAGACTTGCTAGTAGATATTACAGAGCATGTTACTATAGATAAAACTGGAAATAGATTACTAGTTACAGCAAGCCCAAAGAAAATTGCAGAAGTTGAAGCAATTATTAAAGAAGTTGATACCCCTGCTATCCAGATTAAATTAGAAGCACGATTAATTGAAGTGTCAACAACTGATGCAGATAAAATGGGGATTGATTGGGCAAAACTAGCAGAATTATCTGTTGTATTTGCTGAAGCAGGATCACCAGTTAGTTTGGGTAGTGACTTTGAAACAGGTTCTTTGATTCCTGGATTTTCAGCCAACTTAACAGATACTGATGGTGATGGTATTATGGATGCAGTTTTAGAAACAATTGACCCTGTAAATTCAGGTGTTCCAGAAAGTATGTATTTTACTCGGGGAAGCGGTATCCAACCTTTCTCACGCCAGTTAACTGCATTTGATTTAACTCTTGATTTTATGCTTCAGAATAACCAAGCAGACATTTTAACGAACTCAGAAGTTGTAACTCTAAACGGACATGAAGCAACAATTTCAATGGTTGATGTTATACCATACTTAGCTCAATCAGGCGGTGTAGGTGGCCAAATGCAAGTCCAACAAGAAGAAGTTGGTATCAAACTACATATTCTACCTACCGTAAATTCAGATGGATTTATTACAACTGATGTAACTCCAGAAGTAAGTTCCATAATCAATTGGACACCTCAAGGATACCCATGGACAAAGAAAAGACAATCAACAACTACCATTCGCGTAAAAGACGGTGAGTCAATTGTGATTGCAGGTTTACTATCTTCAGAAATGATTGATACCCAAGATAAGTTTCCATTATTATGGAGAATTCCATTTTTTGGTAAAAAATTCTTTACACACACGTCCAAAACCGAAAAGAAAACTGACTTAGTTATTCAAATTACACCGCATGTAATTAAAGATAACTATTCAGATATTAATAAAACAGAATATCATAAAGCAGCTGAATCACGAATTTTAGACTTACCTACTGATTCAGAATAAGGAGATTGAAAATGAACATTAAGCTAAAATCAAAATTATTACTAACCATATTATTTGGTAGTATTTTACTATTTTTTGCTTGCGATGAGAGAAAACCTACAGAAAATAATATTTCTCATGAGTTAGCTATTTCACTTGAAAGTGATAATAGTTATGCATTTATATCTGACTCGATTAAAGTTACTGCTAAATTAGAAGAACTTGATTCAGGCATCCCTACTTCTAACCGAAATATTACATTTTATTCAATTAATAATGATTCAACCGTGAATTCTACAGGATTTTTCTCAAATTCTGTCGTAACTACAAATTCACAAGGTATTGCAGAAACTGATTATTTTGATGATGATATTTTAGGTTCTCATAAAATACATGCAGAATTTAATGATAATATCTTAGCATCTACTAATGTTTCGGTAATATCTATAACTAATATTTTAGATTCAAATAGTATTACAATCAATTTACCTGAAACGTTTGAAGTTTCACCAATTGCTGAAATTATTTCTACAATTTCTATTTTTGTGAAAGATACTTTAGACCTTCCTGTTGCTAATTGCGAGGTGTACTTAAGTGCAACTTATGGTCTAGAACAATCGATATTTATTACAGATAATAATGGTCAAATTACAACAACTATCAGTTTAAGTAATGATTTAACAAATCTAGTAAATACAATAACTGCTTCTATTGGGGATTCTATTATTAAGACAACTTCTTCTCCTATTTATACTATTGAAGAATTTATCATTTCTGACATTAGTCTAGATTCAATTGATGATATTTATTTAACTTCAAATAGCGATACAACGATTACATTAAACTGTTGGGTAGTAAATTCACTATCTTCAGGTGTTGCTAACGTAGATATTATTTTTGAAAATATTTCTGGAGTTGGTATACTTGGTCAAATAGAACCGACTAATGAAAATGGATTTACACAGATTAGTTTATTTATAAATTCATCAGAAATAAATAATACTGTTGAAATTAATGCATCAGTTGGAACAGTTTCTAACTCAATTTCATTTACCATATTTCCAATTGAGTCTCAAGTAGAGACAGTCCAACTTATATCAGATCCAGTAGATGTAGTATTAGTAGATGATAGCCAGACTGAGTATGCAACAATATTTACCGTACAAGTATCTGATGATAATAGCATAGCAGTTCCAGGAGTTGTAGTAAACTTTGATAATGACCTTGGAGTACTATCTGATGATACATGTACATCTGATAGCAATGGTCAATGTTCTGTTATACTAAATACAACCTATAATGATATAGGCCTTGCAACGGTTAATGCCTGCGTGTCGTATGAACAACTATCTCGCGCAGAACAATCATCAAATGGACAGCTACATTTTAAACAAATAAATAATTATAAAACAAATAATCGTGAGGATGGATGGTTTCCTTTATTTAGTTCTTCTCGTGATGAAGAGACTGTTTGTGATGATGACTCTGTTGAGATGATGACCCATGATGACTATGCTATCTCACAAGTATCATCTCTTCAAGTAGGTGCTGATGATTATGAGATTTACCTTGTTGATGAAGAAACTATATATACTACTACTATCTGGGCTCACCCTAAAGATGAGAGTATTGCTGATGTTATAGGTGTACCTATTAATTTTGCTATTGTTGATGGTGAAGGTAATTTAAGTCATAGCCAAGTATACTCTGATAGTACAGGAACTGCTTCTGTGACATTTTCAACCATCTCGCAAGCAGATACTAGTGAAGTTGATATTGCTATAAGTATTGCATCTACTAGTATATCAGAATCTGTAGAGTTATCACTACTTTACCCATTGTTTACATATAATGTAACCTTAAACCATGTTGAGGTTGCAAATTGTGTAAATCAATATGATGTATTTGAAGCAGTTCTACATGATAGCAATAGCTATCCTATTGTAGGTCAAGCATTAGTATTTGATATTGACAATGATGCAAATGATGTACCATTAGGGCAGATTACACTATTAGACCTTCAAACAGATGATAATGGTAAGCAGCGTGTACAATTTGATAATCATAATGATGCTGGTAATATTACTATTTCTGCAGCCTACACAGACACATATGGTAATTATGATACTGATGAACAAAGTGTAGAAGTTGTTGCAGATGTAATTAATATTACTCTTGAAGATAATGGTGATGTTATTTACTCTGATAATAATGTAACTACTAAATTACTTGAAGCAACAGTGTTGTTAAACCAGTGTCCTGTTGTAGGGCAAACTGTAGCATTTAATATAGAAAATGCACAGTATCCTGCACCTGAAGGTACGATCGAACATATTGATGATGTTACCGATGCAAATGGTAAACAAAAAATTACTTTTTTAGATAACGGACAAACTGGTGATATTACAATCACTGCTTCTTTTACTGAACCTACTTATCAAACGCAAGGAAGTAGTAGCTTAGAGTTTAC
>CAYNTS010000009.1:0-47092 GCA_964400495.1 uncultured bacterium
TCTATTTGTCTATTTGTCTATTTAAAGTATCTCGTTGGAGTGTTTTTACTATTTATCCAGTGAAATACGACGAAGGAGTAAATTTCACTGGGATTTACCCCGCATATATGCGGGGGATCGAAAATATTTTTTAAGAGATATGAGTTAATCGACTGCGTCGATTAAACGTTTTGACACAGTCAAAACACTCCATACTCCAAAAACAAAATGGAAAAACTAACAGAGTAACCCACAGTTTTAACTGTGGGAATACAAGAAGTAGTAGTATGCAAACCGTTTTAACGGTTTTACAAATTTTTTACCCACGACTAAAGTCATGGGTTGCCTAATAGTCAATCTGAGTTACACAAAATTAATCGTTACTATCTCCATCTTAAAAAAATTATTATCAATTAAAATTCTTTTTGGATATAGCAAATGTAGTTTAAATTTCGGGTCTGGACATTTATTAGTTAAGGATAGAATTATGGCAAAAGTATGTGATGTATGTGGAAAAGGACCAGTTACGGGAAATAATGTGAGTCATGCTCATAATAAAACTCGAAGACGCTGGTTGCCAAATTTACAAAAAGTGCGTGCAACTATTAATGGAAGTGTTAAACGAATAAAAGCATGTACAAATTGTATCAAATCAGGTAAAGTGCAAAAAGCAATTTAATTATCCGTTAAATACATTATTTATAAAGCCCCTCTAATATTAGAGGGGCTTTACTTTTTAGGGGATAAATTACGCCTTAACGTCTTCGGTTTCTGATAAATGCGGGAACATCTAAATCATCACCAAATGTCATTATTTCACTATTCTCTTCATCACCATTCTTCGTTTCATCTGAAGTTGGTTGATTTGTGTCAAATAATGGTGCTGTTTCTGCAGTTGACTCTGCAACTTGAGTCTGGAATGCAGGTGCAACTCTTTCCTCAGGTTTGTCTTGTGCAAATGCAGTATAGGTTGGAGTCCTAAATTGATTAGGTACTTCTCCATCACTAAAGCTACTCTTATCTTGATGTAAGCCGGTTGCAATTACAGTAACTCTAATTTCATCTGTCATTTTTGCATCCAACACACACCCAAGAATAACATTTGCATCTTCACCAGCTTCTTCATATATAATACTTGAAGCATCATTGAGTTCATGAATTGTCATATTTTCAGGTCCGGTGATATTAACCAACAATCCCTGTGCGCCTTTAATACTAGCATCTTGTAATAATGGTGAGTTAATAGCTTGTTGTGAAGCTAAAATTGCCCTTTCTTCGCCATGTGCAATACCGGTTCCCATTATTGCATCACCCATGTTCTCCATAACAGTTTTTACATCTGCAAAATCAAGATTGATTAACCCAGGAATATTAATTAAGTCTGAAATACCCTTTGTAGCTTGATGCAAAACACTATCAGCAAGTTTGAATGATTCGGTTACAGTTGTATTGTCTTCCGTAATTTCAAGAAGCGTTTCATTTGGAATTGCAAGTAGTGTATCGCAATTCTTTTTCATTTCCTTGATACCTTCTAAAGCACGCTTTTTACGGATTGGTCCTTCAAAAGCAAACGGTTTTGTAACAATACCAACCGTTAATGCCCCGAGTTCTCTTGAAATTTTAGCAATCGCTGGAGCTGCTCCGGTGCCAGTTCCACCACCCATTCCTGCTGTAATGAAAACCATATCAGCACTTTCGAGTGTTTTTACAATTACTTCTTTGTTTTCCTCAACGGCATTTTTACCAACTTCAGAATTAGCACCAGCCCCCAACCCCTTTGTTAGTTCTTTACCAATTTGCAGTTTAACTTGGGAATTATTATTGTCCAAGTCTTGTGCATCTGTGTTAACAGCGATGAATTCAACAGCGTTCATGCCACTACCAATCATTCGATTGAGAGCATTACCACCACCACCACCAACGCCAACTACAACTATCTTTGCTTTTTGATCTGTTAGGTCAACAGGTTCAAATAACATGTGTTACCCCCTTTTTTATTGTTAATACCAAGTGTTAAAAAATTTCTTAATTTTTTGTATTATATCAGAAAATAATGAGTTTAATTGTATCCGCTCATTTTCAATCATATCATCCCACTTTAAAAATCCATACTGAACAAGTCCAACCGCAGTAGAAAATCGTGGATTGTTCACATCATTAGAGATACCTCCAGTTAACTCAGGGCACCCTATTTTTACACTTTGATGAAAAATTTCCTGTGCTAAATCTGTAATATGATCGAGTTTAGACCCACCACCAGTTAACACAATACCAAATGTAAAATCACCTCTAAATTCACTTTTACGAATTTCATTACTTGCTAATCTGAAAATTTCTTCCATACGTGGTTCTATAATTTCTGCTAGAGTTTTCTGGGAAATTATTTTTGAGTCTCTACCACTTGTTCCAGCAATTGTAATATTTTCTTCTTCACTAGAAAGTGCAATTTTTGCCGAACCATATTCACGTTTTAGTTTTTCAGCTTGTTCATGGGTAGTTTGAACACCATAAGCAATATCTTTAGTAATATTGTCCCCACCAAGTGGTATCGCTCCTGCATGTAAAACAGCATCATCGTGATAAATAATAATGTCCGATGTTCCTCCGCCAATATCAATTAGAATCACCCCTAAGTTTCGTTCATTTTTATCCAGTACTGAATATGCAGATGCCAATGGTTCTAAAATAAAACCATCTACTTCAATTCCAGCTTTTTCCATACATGTTTGTAAATCTTTTTCAGTATTGATTGCACTAGTTACAAGGTGTACTTTTGCTTCTAATCTATGCCCAGATAATCCCAGTGGATTCTTAATACCACTCTTATCATCTACTTTAAATTCTTGTGGCAGTACATGTAATATTCGCCTATCTGGTGAAAGATTTATCATTTGTGCATGTTCATGCACTCTATCAATATCCCCTTGAGATATTTCATGCCCTACTGGTTGTCTTGTAGAATTTTTATTTACAGTAATAACACCAGAATAATTAATCCCCTTAATATGGTCACCAGTTAAACCAACAAATGCTGACTCTACTTCATAATCTGCTTGTTTCTCTGCATCACCAACAGCTTTTTTAATTGCAGATAATGTTTCTTGAATATCAACAACAATACCTCGTTTTAGTCCTCGCGATGGACTCGTTCCAACCCCCAAAATTTTAATTTGCTCATCATCATTTGAACATTGAGCAATAACAACTGCAATTTTTGTAGTTCCAATATCAATACCAGTTATAATTTGTTTTGCATCTTTCATGATGTTCTTCTACGCCCTTTCTCTCTTACTACAACTTGGTTTGGAATACGAAGGTCTATGTATGAATAATCATTCATTTCTTTTACATGTTCAACAGTATTTATAAATTGTTTAAGCAAATAGATTTGATTATTAATGTAATTTTCCCCTAAATAAATGACTGTTCTTTCATCACTTAATAAAATATATTCGCTATTATTTTTATTTAGTTCGCTCAAATTTTGATATAATTCAGGATAGATATCTCTAATTGAATTCATAATATTCACCAATTCATCAGGGGAGGTGTTATTAGTGTAATTTATTACAGGAACAGGGAAGGTGTTTATTGCGTCACCAGTTGCTGGTAAAATAATTTTATTTTTATCTACCATAAATAGAGATTCTCCATCATTTACCAAAGCAACAGGGGTTCGCTCAAACACTTCAATTACAATAGTAGAAGGGAATACTCTAAACACATTGGATGTTTGAATAAAATCAAGGTTATTAACAATATCTTGAATATTATTTAAGTCAACATCAAAGACTGGTTCAGACAGATTATCATTTACTAAGTCTGTAATTTCAGTACTATCAACAAATGAATTTCCGATAACTTTAATTGTCTCTAAATTAAATAGTCCAATATGACGAGAATACAAACTAACAGTCCAAATACTTGTTGAAGCAACAAACACTAAAATAAATTTTGGAGTCCAATATTTTATTAAAGTTAATATTTTAATCATATAGTAACTCCTGCATGACTTTTTTATTGAAGCCAAGTAATTTTATTTCAAGATCAAGCTTAATATTAAATTTCTTAGCTACTTCAGTTCTTGCTTTCCGAATCAATGAAATAACATTGTCAGCGGTTGCATTCTTTTTATTAACGATAAAATTAGCATGTTTATTTGATATTTCAGCATCCCCTGATTTTTCTTTTTTAAGACCAACTTTATCTAGTAAGTATCCTGCGGATATTTCAGAAGATGGATTTTTGAAGACACTCCCAGCAGATCTAAATTTTAATGGCTGAGTTTTTTTACGTATGGAATTTGTTTCAGCAATTTTATGCTGAATATTTTTCACATCATCAGTTGTGCATTTAAAGCGTGCACTCAAAATAATTTCATCATTTGGAAAGGTTGAGAATCTGTAAGAAAATTGGATATCATCCTTTGTATATTCTTTTATATTACCTTTGAAAGTAATAACAGTTGCAGAGTCGAAATAGTTTGAAATTTCGGCTCCAAAAGCTCCAGCATTCATCATAAGAGCACCTCCAACAGTCCCGGGAACTCCATGTAAACTTTCTAATCCACCAATTCCTTTTTCAATGGCTTTGTTCACCATTTTACCAAGGATAACACCAGTATCAACAATTATTTCGTTATCATCAGAAATTTCTATAGATTTAAATGTTCGCTGTAATCGAATTACAATTCCATCAATCCCTTTGTCGCTAACTAGCACATTTGAACCAGAACCCAAAATAAAAATTGGTAAACTATGTGTATTAGCATATTGAAGTAACATTATCAGTTCTTCATTATTTTTTGGATACGCCACACATTTAGCAGGTCCACCAATCCCAAAAGTGGTGTGTTTATACATGGGTTCATCAAGCAAAACACTATCGCCCATTAAATTATGGATTGCAGTTTGATGTGTTTTATTCATGATGTCAACTCATTATATATGGGTTCTGCTTGATGCCAAATGTTTCCTGCACCCATGGTAATTATCATATCGTTTTGCTGAACAATATTCTTTATGAATAAAGGTAAATCATCAACATTTTTAATAAAATGAACATTTTTATGCCCGAATATTTTGGCATTATCTGAAATAAGTTTTCCCGTTATTCCCTTAATTGGTTTTTCTCTTGCTGGGAAAATTTCAGTAACAACTAGAATATCAGCATTTTGAAATGCTCGTGCAAAATCTTTATAAAAATCACGCGTTCTTGAAAATAAATGTGGTTGAAAAATTGCAACAATTCGTTTATTCCACCCTGTTTGTGCAGCAGTAAGTGTTGCTTCAACTTCTGATGGATGATGTGCATAGTCATCAACAATTAAAATGTCATCTTTTGTTGTATGCAATATTTCAAAACGCCTTCTTACGCCTGCATATTTTTCTAACCCTTTTTGAATAGTTGAAAACTCAATGTCTAGTTCTAAACATATTGCGATTGCTGAAAGTGCATTTTCAATATTATGTTTTCCCGGAGTGTTTAATTTGATTTTACCCATAAATTTATTAGAAACTACTAAATCAAATGTGGTTGAGTGGTTTTCAAACACAGAATTTTGAGCTTTGATATCTGCTTGTTGAGAAAAACCATACGTAACAACGGGTCGTTTAATTGAAGGTAAAATGTTTTGCACATTTTCTTTATCGATACAAACAAATACTCTACCATAAAATGGTACTGAATTTACAAATTGACTAAAGGTATTTTGCAGGTCAGTCAAATTTTCATAGCAATCTAAATGCTCTAAATCAAGATTTGTAATTACTGCCATTGTAGGTTGCAATGAAAGAAATGTTCTATCAAATTCATCAGCCTCAACAACAATAATATCACCTTTTCCAGAAATTGCATTGGTTTGAAATTTATTTACAATTCCTCCAATAACTAGAGTTGGTTCTAAATCAGTTTCTGTTAAAATAGAACCGAGCATTGATGAAGATGTTGTTTTGCCATGTGTTCCAGAAATTGCGATACTTGTTTTTTTAACTTTTAAAAGTTCACCTAACATTTCAGCTCGCCGAATTACAGGAATATTTTTATTATTTGCTTCAATAATTTCAGGATTGTTTAAATCCACCGCAGAAGAATATACAACAACATCGGCATCATGAATATGTGAGTGTTTATGTCCTTCAAACACGTGAACACCCAAAGATGTTAAATGTTTTGTTCGTTCAGAAATTGACTTATCTGATCCTGTGATTTCGAACCCAAGTTTATGTAATAACTCAGCCATACCGCTCATTCCGATACCACCGATTCCAATAAAGTGTATAGTTTGCGTTTTCCCGAACATTAGCTTTGAGCAACTTCCATTATTTTAGTAGTTATTGTTTCTGTTGCATTTGTTTTAGCTAGTTTCAATGCGTTCTTACTTAGCATTTCTCTTTTGTTAGTATTTTCAAATAGATTAAATATAGTTTTTTCGAGTGTCCCATTTTGCAATTCATGTTGCTCTACCAATTCAGCCGCATTTTTTGAAGTTAAACTACATGCATTTTTATATTGATGATTTCCAGCTGCACTCGGAAAAGGAACAAGTACCATTGATTTTCCCATTATTGTCATTTCCGAAAGAACCAGAGCACCAGCACGAGAAATAACTACATCTGCAGATGAATATGCGATATTCATTTTGTGAATAAATTTATACAAAAACACATTTGGATGATTTACTTGAGATAAAATTGTAGTATAATCTAACTTCCCACATTGCCAAATTATCTGTATTCCCTTGTTCGCATACAATTTAAAATGCTTGATAAAATGATTATTTAAAGGTCTAGACCCTTGGCTACCGCCAATAATCAGCATTGTTGGCTTATTTTCATTTATTTCCATGGATTTGCGTGCAACTATGGGTTCCATTACTTTCATATCTCTTCTAACAGGATTTCCAGTAATAATTACATTATCATTATTTAAAAAATTGGATGCATCTTCGTAAGCAGTGCAAATACATTTGGCATTGTGTGCTAATTTTCGTGTTGTAATTCCCGGGAACGAGTTTTGCTCTTGAATAATTGTTTTCTTTTTCAAATGATGTGCAACCAATAGAGGAAGACCTGAAGAATATCCGCCTGTACCAACTACAACATCTGGATTAAATGATTTAATAAATCGTTTAGATTGAAAATAAGATTTTATGAATCGATAGGGGAATAGAAGATTTTTTGCAATTGCAGATGCTGAAAATGATCGTTGTAAACCACGAATATCTAACAATAAATATTGCTCATTTCTTTTTGGTAAGATGTTTGCTTCAATACCATATTTTGAGCCAGCATATTTAACGACTACCCCTAAAGATTTAAGTGTATCCCCAATTGCTATTGCTGGGAATAAATGACCACCAGTACCACCACCAGCTATGAGTACTTTAATATTATTCATACGAGTACCCATGATATTTTGTGTTTCTTCGGGGAGAAGACTGTTTAGATATACTTAATAATAGCCCAATACATGCTAAGGTATAAATTGTATGCGACCCACCATAGCTAATAAATGGTACTGGTAAACCAGTTGTTGGTGCATATCCTACTACATAAAGTGCATTAACTAAGAAATAAAATGTAATATTTAGGATGATTCCTAACGCAATAAACATGCTAAACATGTCTGGAGATTCTTGAGCAATTCGAATACCTTTGTGAAAAAGAAATATAAATAATGCAAATATTACAACAATGCCAATAAATCCAAATTCTTCCCCAATAATTGGTAGAATAAAATCAGTATGAACTTCAGGCAAAAATCCATTTTTCACAATACTTTCACCAATACCTCTACCGGTTAAACCCCCACTCCCAAGAGCATATAACGATTGTAATTTTTGGTCATCAATATTGCCATTAATGAAATCCGTAATTCTTTCTTTTTGGTATGTAGTAGATAGAATTTTTACAAGTACACCTACAAACCCAACACCTACTACAGATACTAAATATGAAAATTTAACACCACCAATAAACAACATTGTTAAAATTATTAGACTTATGATAATTGTTGTACTTGTATCTGGTTGAAATAAAACCAATAATAATGTAATTGCAAAATAGGGGAGATATTCTTTAGCTAAAAATTGCCAATCATGTAAACTATTCTTATTTTTTTCGAGAAAACTTGCTGTGAAAATTATAAGTGCAATTCGAGCAAAATCAGATGTGGTTAACCAACTACGTCCAAACATTATTAACCACCTTGATGGTCGACCTGTCTCATTTAAAAAATATGCAAGTAACATGATTATCCATGAAGCAATTAAAATTTGTTTTGCATAAAACTTGAATCGTTTATAGTTAATATTTTTAAGAGCAAAAAACAACAAACTACCAATTACTAACCAATTTAAATGTCTAAATAAGTAAAAGTTATAATCATTATGTAAGTTTACAGCAATTGTACTGCTTGCACTATAAAGCATAATAGTTCCAACTCCTACAAGAAGCATTACAACATACAAAATTGAGTGATCATACGTTTGTGTTTTGGAACTCATACATTTATCCCAATTTCTTTTACTAAGTTTGCAAATTTAAGTCCTCGTTCTTCAAAATTATTGAATTGATCAAAGCTTGCACATGCTGGCGATAATAAAACCACATCTCCACTTATAGCAATTTGCTTTGTTTTCTTAAATGCATCGTCAAAGTTTTGAATAAATTCACACGTAAAATCAGGTGTAAGTTGCTTAGAAATCTTTTCCCCAGCTTGTCCATAACACACAATAGTTTTTACTCGATTATTCATAATTGGCGTAAGCTCAGTAAAATCACTTTCACCTTTATCTTGCCCACCTAAAATTAGAATTAAATCTTTCTCAAAACTTTCAATTGCTACTTCAGTTGCAGCAATATTTGTCGCCTTGGAATCATTATAATATTTCACTCCATTAATTTCATCAATTAACTCTAAACGATGGGGAATAGGGTTGAAATTTTGAATAGCTTTAGTAATTGCTGAATTAGAAATTCCAAATAACGAAGCCATCGTTGAAGATGCTAATATATTTTGAATATTATGATTTCCAACCAGTGGACAATCCTTCAGATAGAACAGAACATTTTCATTTTCATCATATACTTTAGTACTATTCAAATGGTAAAGAGTCTGATTAGAAGCGGAAAGGGAGAAATTGATTGTGCGTTCCTTTCCCTTAACAAAGGACTGGAGGAGGAGGTCATCTTCGTTAATTATCAACCAACCAGACTCTTTTAAATTTTTAGCAATATTCAATTTTGTTTGTGCATAATCATGAATATCATCGTATCTGTCCATGTGATCTGGACTAATGTTTAGCACAGAAGCAATATTTGGGGTAAAATGATAGATATGCTCAAGTTGAAAACTACTCACTTCTAAAATATGAACCGTGTTTTCAATTGGGTTATGTATCTGATTTAAAACATTCTCTGAAAATGGAATACCAACATTGCCACCAATTAAAGAATTATACCCACCATTTTTACACATATTGTTGAGAAGATGGGTAGTTGTAGTTTTTCCGTTCGAACCGGTAATAGCAAGGATTGGCTCATCTGTAAACCAAGATGCAAATTCAATTTCGCTAACAACAATTCCGCCAAGCTCTAAATATGATTGAACTATAGGAATTGTATCAGGAATACCTGGACTTATAATCAATAAATCTGCGTCTAATACTTTATCTGAATGTCCGCCTAATTCATAATCAAAAGACTGAAGGTTATTACTTATTGAATTTGTGGTTGAAAAATCACTAATAAACACAGATGCTCCAACATGTTGAGCAAGTTTCCCTGCACCAATACCACTTCTTCCAGCACCTAAAATGCTAATTTTCTGGTTAATCCAATCAATATTTGATATGTTATGAATGTCTATCATTGAATTTTAAAAGTTGTTAATGATAAAAATGCCAAAAGAATTCCAATTATCCAGAACCGAATAACTACATGATTTTCGTTCCATCCATATATTTCAAAGTGGTGGTGAATTGGAGCCATTTTAAAGAACCGTTTTCCTTCGCCATATTTCTTTTTTGTGTATTTAAAATATCCAAGTTGAATTATCACTGATAATGATTCAGCAACAAATACACCACCAATGATTACCAATAAAATTTCTTTTTTGAGCAGAACTGCTAATGTGCCCAATGCAGCACCCATTGCCAAAGATCCCGTATCACCCATAAAAACTTTTGCTGGATGAGCATTATACCATAAAAATCCAATACTAGCTCCAATTAGTGCTAAACAGAAAATAAATAACTCACCTGTTCCTGGGAGGTATAAAATATTTAAATAATCACTATAGTCAAATCTACCCGAAGCATAGGCAATTGCTCCAAAAACCAATGTTGCAATAGCAACCAATCCTGTTGCTAATCCATCTAAACCATCCGTTAAATTCACTGCGTTTGATGTGCCAGTAATAACTAATACAACAAGTGGAATGTAAAACCACCCTAAATCAAAGGTTCCATTTGCAACAAAAGGAAGCGAAATAACGGATTTTATTGGTTCACTAATTGGATTGAAATACAAAATGGAACCAATTATTAGTCCTAACGATATTTGACCAATCATTTTATATCTTGCTATTAAACCTTTTGGATATTTTTTAATTACTTTTAGGTAGTCATCAAGAAAACCAATGCCACCCATCCACAAAGTTGCCATTAAAATAAGTAAAATATATCTATCATCTAATCTCGCCCAGAGGATAGTGGGAAGGATAATTGCCAATAGGATAATTATCCCTCCCATCGTTGGAGTACCTTCTTTTTCTTGGTGAGATGCAGGCCCAGATTTTCGAATGGTTTCACCAATTTGGTGAACCAAGAGTGTGCGGATGATTTTGGGCCCGATGAGGAAACTAATTAACAGAGCAGTTATTGCAGCACCAATTGCCCTGAATGAAATATATTGAAAAATGTTAAAACCAAAAAAGAGCTCTCGTAATGGATACAATAACTCATACAACATGATGATTAAACCCCTGTTTTATGACTTCTTCCATTTGCATCCCACGTGACCCTTTTAAATAAATCACGTCACCTGTATTTGCAACCGATTGAAGTTCGTTAATTAATTGTGTTTTTTCTGTAAAATGGTTTGTTATTATTTTTGAATTATTAATAGAATTAAATGTATTCTTTGTTAATTGACCAAAAGTGAATACTACATCAATATTTGTATTTGATATATACTCTCCAAGGAGTTTATGATGTTTATTCTCAAGTACACCTAATTCTAGCATATCACCTAAAACAGCTATTCGTTTACCATCGCAATTGCACTGAATCAAGGTCTCAAGTCCAGCAATAGCAGATTTTAAATTGGCATTGTATGAATCATCAATAAATGTGATGTCATTTATTTTATGAATACCACCTCGCCCTTTTGGCAATACAAACGATTGAAATTGACTCACAATTTCTTCATGAGATAATCCGAGTGTTGATGCAATACTATAAACAGCCAATGCGTTTTTAGCAAATGTGAAGTCGATATTTTCTAAATAAATTGACTTTCCATTTATGATGAGAGCGTTTTTGTTTTGGTTTATTTCCGCGTTAAAATCACTTTTGTTTTTAAACCCAAAGGTTACACCTTTTGATTTGATGTCAATATTTGATACATATTCATCATCATTATTGATAAAGGCAATACCCTCAAATGGGAGCGATGTGAAAAGAGCAGATTTAGTTTCAGCAATTTCTTCAATAGTTTTGAACTGACTAATATGTGCTTCAGAAACATTGGTGATTAATCCCATATTGGGTTGGGCAATTTCACACAGGGTTTGAATTTCACCAGGTTCACTAGCACCCATTTCTAAGATACAATATTCAATATCAATAGGTATTGAAAACATTGTTATTGGCAACCCAATAGTGCTATTAAAGTTGCCCTCAGTTTTCATTGTTGTAAAAGAAGGCGAAACAACATGATATAACAAATCTTTATTGGTTGTTTTACCGTTTGTTCCAGTTATTCCAATTACTTTTCCATTGATATGCTTTCTGTACTCGGTTGCAAGTTCAGAAAGGGTACCCAAAGTGGAATTTACATACGTAATTTTAGGGTTTGAAGTGTTTGATTTATTTTCAGAAAACACAAGTGAAGCACCACTTTGCAGTGCATCTTCAATAAAATCATGTCCATCAAAATGCTCACCCACTATTGGAAGATAGATATCACCCTCTTTGACTTTTCGTGAATCAATTGTGAAACCATTTAATTGATTTGAAGAAATACCCTGAGAGTAGGACTTAAGTAAATTTGCCATTAATATTGGTTCTTTTAAATCAACTCTCATTTTCAAATCCCTGAATTGACTCCACATCACTATAGTAATGTTTTTTACCTTTTATTAATTGATAATTTTCTCTACCTTTCCCCAAAACCAATAATACCGTATTTTCATTCATTTGTTCCATTGCTGAATGGATTGCAGTTTTCCTGTCAGCAATAATTGAATAATTTTCTGTTTTAAACCCAGAAGTAATTTCTTGAACTATTTCATCTGCATTATCCCACCGCGGATTATCGGCAGTTACAAAAACATGGTCAGAAAATTGTTCAGCTATAGATGCCATCAATGGTCGTTTATCCCTGTCTCTATTTCCACCACATCCAAATAAAGTAAATATTTTGGTATTTTTATTAGAAAATTCAGTAACTGAAGATAAGACTTTCTCGTACGCATCTGGAGTATGTGCATAATCAATAAATACTTTCTTATTGACTGAGTTTTCAATATGCTCAAGTCGACCTGGAACAGATGTAAATGATTGAATACCATATTGAATGTTATTGATATCAATACCCATTGCAGAACAAACTCCAATTGTTGCCATGATATTTGATAAATTATATTGTCCAATTAATTGTGAAGATATTTCTACATTATTCCCAAAACATGAAATAGTTGCGTATGTTTCAGATAATGAAAAGTTAGTTTTAGTTGGATAAATATCTGCATTTGCATTAAATCCAAAGGTTATTGGTTTTGCATTTGAATTTTCAATTATTCGTGCTGAATATAAATCATCATTATTAACAACAATTGTTTTGCTTGAATCAAGGTGAGTGAATAATCTTAATTTTGATTGAAAATACTGTTCCATATCACCATGAAAATCAAGATGATCTTGACTTAAATTGGTAAATACTGCTATATCTACTTCAACATTATCAACTCGGTGCAATTCTAAGGCATGTGAAGAAATTTCCATCACAATATGATTGATTCCACCTTTTTTTAATGTTTGAAATATTTGCTGAATCTCAACAGATTCAGGTGTTGTAAATCCTGTTGACATTAATCCACTTGGAGTTTTGAAACCAAGAGTCCCCATAGAACTACAGGGAATACCACAGGTATTTACAATATGGTCAACCAATAATGCAGTAGAGGTTTTCCCGTTTGTACCTGTAATTCCTACAATTTTCAAATCTTTTGAAGGGTTATTATAAAAATTCGCAGCCACTTTTGACATTATAGCACGAGGGTTTTTAACTTGAATTACTGGCACAACATCGGTTTCGGGTGCACGTCCATTTGCCATCACTGCAACAGCTCCAGCATCCAATGCTTCAAAAATATAATCATGCCCATCTTCATTTTCACCAGCAATTGCTATGAATAATGTACCGGGTCTTACCTTTCGAGAATCATACGTAATTGAGGTGATTTCACGCCCATCAGCAGAACCATTAAAATTGATATTATGTAATAGTTTATCTAAATGCATTAAATGGTTTCCAATTTCAAAACACACTCTTTCGTCGAAATTTGTTTACCAGCTCGAATCGATTGCCATGTTACTCGTCCAGAAGTCCCAACAGGTTTGATTTCTAACCCAACATTTTGCGCTTCTTTGATAGCACTTTTTAATGTTTTACCTATAAAATCTGGAACAACTTGCTTTTGAATAACACGACGAGTTGATAAATTAGGTGGAGTATTATTCTCATTTTGATTTTGTGCAATTAAGTCTTCTTTTTGAATTATTTTTGATGGCTTAATTGAGGGATCGTGAATAATAATTCGTTTATAAATTTCTTTTGTAATTGGTGCAGCCGATTCATTTCCCCAATGAAATCCATATTTTGGTGAATCCACAGAAACTACACAAACATATTTTGGATTATCTATAGGGAAGATAGAAGCAAAAGAAGAAATGAACTCATTTTTTGAATACTCACCATCAATAAATTTTTCAGCCGTACCTGTTTTACCTCCAATTAAATACCCAGGAATTCGTGCATTATACCCAGTGCCAGTTTCAACAACCGATAATAGCATTTCTTTTAACTCATCAGTTGTTTCTTTAGATACTACTTTTCGGATTACTTCTGTTTTTGGAGAGTAATTTTTATAATTCACACCTTTAATATTTGAAATTATACGAGGTTTAATTAAATACCCACCATTTGCTATTACTGAATACGATGATGCCAATTGAAGTGTAGTTGCAGAAATTTCTTGACCAATTGGAACATACGTATTTGAGAGTCGTGACCATTCACTAACACCTCTTAACTTTCCACTAGATTCGCTTGGTAAAGGTAGATTTGTTGAATTTCCAAACCCAAATTGTCGTGAATAATTATAAATTGTTTGCGAACCTAAATTATGGGATATTTTTGAGATTCCAATATTACTTGAGTATTTAAAAATATCAAATACTGTAATATCTTCGTGAGGTTCATGGTCGTGTAGTATTTTTCCTGATGAGAGTTTGTATTTACCATTCTCACAGTTAAATATATCATCTTGTGAAATTACTCCCGTTTCCAAACCTGCAGAAATAGCAATAATTTTATATGTTGAGCCAGGTTCGTATTCAGCAGAAATAACTTTATTTTGAAATTTTTCCACATCAAATAAATTATAAGAATTTGGGTTAAAATCTGGAACAGTTGCCATAGCAATAATCTCGCCAGTATTAGGGTCCATTAGTATTCCATTTGCAGATTTTGTTTTGTACTTGTTTAGCCCCTTACTTAATTCCTCTTGTAAAATACTTTGCAAATCAATATCGATAGTCAAAGATATATCATCACCATCTACTAACACCACTTCTTCGCTAAAAGTAGGGGTCATTTTCCCATGAATTGATTTTTCATAGACAACATTTTTTTCTTGACCTTTTAAAATGTCATTAAATTGTTTTTCAATACCAACTTGCCCAATATTTTCAGTATTCATAAACCCAATTACTTGGGCACATAAATTGTTGTAAGGGTAATGTCTATGTTGCACAACATCAAAAGCTAACCCCTTGATATTGTTTATTTGTTGTTCTACATATTTAGGCTCTCTTAGCAAAACATTGTTTTCTAAAGCAATATACTTTTTGCGATTGTTTAACTTATTTTGATAATACTGAACTGGTTTATTAAAATAGTTGGACATAAAATTAGATATTTTAGTTGGATCATTTTCAACTGTAGTATTTACCCAAATAGTATATCGAGAAATATTATGTGCTAATTCATTTCCATTTCTGTCATAAATATTTCCCCGTTTTCCAGCAATATTTTGATTTCTGAATCCCTCTCTAATTGCTTTTTCAGCAAAATTCTTAGAATCAATTATTTGAATTGTAAAAAACTTAAATAAGATTAAAAAGCATACAGTAAAAACAATTGCTACTACAATTTGAAGTCGATATCTAAATTGCTGATATAACCGTGTCATTTCATATCATCCATGTAAATAATGAGCGATTCCGGAACAGGAGTATGCATACTGAACTTGTCTCTTGCAACACGTTCAATTCGAGATTGGCTAGATAGACTTTTTTGTTCACTTCGTAATAAATTTAGTTTATTAATATATGTGATTCGTTTGTTGTTTAATTTTTGGATACTAGCATGAATATTTATCGATTCATTTCTAATAGTTAAGTACAAAAGAAAATAAATTGTAATTGTTGCAACAGTTACAAAGAAAAATATTAAATCAGTGAATGATGTTTTTCGTTGTTTAATCATTTAAATTCTTTCAGCTATTCTCAATTTTGCACTTCGAGCTCTTGGATTGTTAGCAATTTCATCCTCACTCCCAACAACCACCTTTCGGTTAATTATCCTTAAACTTGGCTTTGTATCACACACACAAACAGGGTATTCCCTTGGACACACACATGTTTTTGACTGTTCTTTGAAAAATCGTTTAACAATTTTATCCTCTAAAGAGTGAAATGTTATTACCGCAATTCTTCTACCCTTCTTTAAATAGGTCAACGAAAATTTCAATGCAATTTTCAAAGATTCAAGCTCTTGATTCACTTCAATTCGAATTGCCTGAAATACTCGTGACAAACTTTTTGTTAAAAATCGATCATAAATAACGGATGCAACTGCATCTTTTAAATCTGTTGTTGTTTCCAATTCACCACTCTTGATTTTTGTGACGATTGCGGATGCAATTTTCTTGTTAAATTTCTCCTCACCATTATCCCTAATCATTGTGGAGATTTCTGTTTCATCCATTTGATGGAGTAAATCTCTAGCACTTACACCAACGTTAGGATTAAACCGCATATCCAATGGTGCATTTGATTGAAAAGAAAAACCCCTATGCTCGGTATCAACTTGGTAGGAGGAAATACCAAGATCTAATAATATTCCGTCTATTTCACGGATTCCTAATTTTTCAAGTACTTTAGGAAAATTTTGATAATTGTCATTATGGAGCGAATATTGTTTTCGCAGTTTTTCAAGACGCTTATCAGAAAAATCCAAAGCATAGGGGTCAGCATCAATTCCTATTAATTGTCCAGCAGTGTTTAATCGTTTTAAAATTTCAGAAGCATGCCCAGCGAATCCAATCGTACCATCAAGATAGATTCCATTAGGGTCAGTAATTAAATGGGAGACCGTTTCCTCTAATAAAACTGATATATGAGGAGTGTCGGTCACAGTTTGCACTAAAAATTAATCTCACTGGCCAAATTTTCAAAGCTCTGAACATTATCGTCGATTGTTGATTCATGTGCCTTTAAGACATCTGGATCCCACAATTCAATTTTCTTTATCATTCCAATTACAGAAACCTGTTTTGAAATATTTGCAAAACCGCACATACTTTCTGGTATTGCTACACGACCTTGTCCATCATATTGAGCATGTGTTGCGTGTCGAACAATAGATCTTACAAAGTTACGATGTGAGTTTTTTATTGAATTTAATGAAACCAATTGTGATTCCACTTTTGCCCATTCAATTACAGGGTAAAGGATTAAGCATTTATCAAATCCATGTGTAATTACAAATGTCCTGTCATTGGATGGGTGTAGTGCTTTCCGAAATTTAGCCGGAATACTTAACCGATTTTTCTGATCTAAAGAGTTGCTGTACTCTCCAGTAAATGTTAATTCAAGTTCTGTCATAAATATAGATTCGCACACAAAAGCAAGGGATAATTCCCCATTACTCCCCACAATTATATTCAAATTCCCCATATCCAAGCAAGAAAAATCTTTAATTTTTGTGATTTACCCCACAAAAAAGGGTATTCAGTTTTGAAATAGGAGTGATAACTATGTGTTGGGAGTTGAATTTAAAAATTAATAAAAAATGTATTATGTAGGGATAGGCTGAAATGTCTGTCCATTTTTTTAATAAAGAGGTTGAAAGTTCAACCTCACGAAATTTTGTAACCTTACCAAATTAATCCTATCTATTAATATGGAATTGAATATTAAATAAAATAGTTATCGATTTACATAATACGATTGAAATAAATTTGATTGCTGGATTTATTACCATGATTAAAACATAGGAGTGATAGATGGGAGAATTTACCCGCGAATTTACAGAAGCAAACTTTGAAACTGAAGTACTAAAATCAGAAAAGCCCGTTATTGTTGATTTTTGGGCTGAGTGGTGTGGACCATGCAGAATGATTGCACCATCCATTGATGCTATTGCTGAAGCATATAAAGACTCAGCAGTTGTGGGTAAAGTTAATGTTGACCATCATCCAGCGATTGCGACCCAATACGGTATTCGAAGTATCCCTAGCTTGTTATTCATTTCTGAAGGAAAAGTACAAGAGCAAGTGATGGGAGCAATACCCAAAGAACAGATTGAAGATAATTTAAAGAAACTTTTATAATTATAGGAATCTAATGGTACGCAAGGTTATTATTATTGGATCAGGTCCGGCTGGGTTAACAGCTGCGATTTATACGGCAAGAGCAAATCTTAAGCCGTTGGTTTTTGAAGGAATGCAACCGGGTGGGCAATTAACAATTACCACCGATGTTGAAAATTTCCCTGGTTTTCCAGAAGGAATTATGGGACAAGAACTCATGAGCCAGTTTAGAGAACAAGCACAACGTTTTGATGCTGAAACACAGTTTGCAAATGTGAGTAAGGTTGATTTATCTGAACGCCCATTTAAAGTATGGGTTGGTGAAACAGAATATCAAGCTGAAACAATTATTATTTCCACAGGTGCAACTGCTCGATTATTGGGATTAGAATCCGAATCGAATTTAATGGGATATGGTGTTTCTGCATGTGCTACATGTGATGGTTTTTTCTATAAAGATAAAGAAGTATTAGTCGTTGGTGGTGGTGACTCTGCATTAGAAGAAGCAGATTATCTTACACGATTTGCTTCAAAGGTTGCACTCATTCATCGCAGAGATGAACTCAGAGGCTCTAAAATTTTACAAGAACGGGTTAATAATAATCCTAAAATTGAAATCAAATGGAACTCTGTTGTAACCGAAATGTTGGGGACTGTTGAAGAGGGTGGTTTAGCTGGTGTTGAATTAAAAGATACTGTAACCAGTGAAATTTCAACCATGAATTGTGATGGTGTATTTGTTGCAATTGGACACAAACCAAACTCAGAACTGTTTACAGGTCAATTAGACCTTGATGATGTTGGGTATATCAAAACAATTCCTGGGACATCAAAGACATCGGTAGAAGGTGTTTTTGCTGCAGGAGATATTCAAGATCCAACATATAGGCAAGCAATTACTGCAGCCGGTTCAGGGTGTACTGCCGCATTAGATGCAGAACGATTTATAGAGAATAGCTAACTCAAAATATCATCCAATTTAATATCCGCGTGCTTTCAAATATGGTACGACAGGATAAAATAACATACATCATTACTAGCTTTAATGGCGAAGGATGGTTTGAATTACCGAAGCAGGAATCAGTAGTTGATTTCCTAAATTCACATATTAAATACAGCACTCTATCCGAAGCAAATATTCAACATCTTACACAAGATGAATATATTCCCGACGATGAACTGTATAAAAATTTGATAAGTCTAGATAATGTTGATGATGATTTAGCAAAACTAGCAATGTGTTATTCCTTTGATCGAGATATCCTCCCTGTGGATGATTCAATAAATATGGTTTTATCACGGATAGGTGTTGTTTCTCGATATAAAACCAATGATGAGAATTTTGAATTACTTGGAAAATATATTCCTGTTGAACGAAGTAAGTTTCTTCATGTTAATCTTATAAAAATAGCTACAAAGTTTTGTGATGAAGATAGTCCACAATGTGAATCATGTTTTTTTTCAGATTATTGTGACTATTCACAACATAAAAATGAATGGAGAATTTAACATTGAAAATTTCAATAGTTAGCGGTGGACCAGGATTAAAAGAAGTCCGTGATATACATGGACATTCTTCTGAGTGGGTTCAACAGAGAATTAATGATGATTCAATAGAATATAAAATTTACCACATGTACAATGGTGATAAAGTTTCTATAGATGATAGTAATGGGTGGATAATTACAGGTTCTGCTTCATCCGTACTTGATGAGTTGCCTTGGATGCTAAAACTTGAGGAATTTATCCGAGAGTTAGTTGAAACTAATATCCCTTTGTTTGGCATTTGTTTTGGACACCAACTTATTGCCAAAGCACTAAATGGAGTTGTTGAAAAAAATGTGCTTGGATGGGAAATTGGTTCATATCCTATTGATTTAACGGAGGCAGGAAATAATTCACCTATCTTTGCAAATTTCAAAGATTCATTACATGTGTATGAAACCCATCAAGATGTAGTTACATCATTGCCAAGTGGAGCCATAGAAACATCACGAAACAATAAGGGAAATCAAGGGTTCCAAATGAATGATACAATTTTTGGAACACAGTTTCACCCTGAATTCAGTCGTGAAATAATGCAAGATTTAGCAGATTATCGTCAATCAAAAGGAGGGGTTGTGGATGACCCAACCATTCCTGATGCAGATGCATCAAATCAAATTTTACGTAATTTTATTCATGTTATTAATGAAAGGAAACAATAATGCCAACACCAATTTACTCTCTAAAAAATATCCATTTAAAAGATGATGATAAAAATATATTAAGTATTAAAAAATTCGATTTTCATCGGGGCACATGTTATATGATCAATGGAAATATGGCTTCTGGGAAAACTACTTTTTTAGATATTCTCTCCAACCAAATGAAGGTACCCAAAGGGGAGGTACAATACGAATTAAGACGAATTTCAAAATATTCCACAAAAGAATATAGTCAACAGTATGCATACGTACCTCAAATATTTAAAGCCCCATGGGGAACAGTTGGGAGATACCTTCTAAAAACAGTAAAATACTATAGCCATAATGATAATCCGCAAAAACGGGTTGATGATATTGTAAAGAAAATGGATCTGAAAGATATTATAGATTCAAAAATGCGTTCTCTTACACCTAGCCAACTACGGTGGGTGGTGCTTGCGGGCAATATTGCAACTGATGCTAAAATTTTATTTATTGATGAGATTGAACTCCATTTGGGTAGAAGTGACATAAATACACTAACTAGAATTTTATATAGAAAATGTAATTATGATGGAGTAACTATAATTGCAACTACTCAAAATAAGGAATATTTTACAAAGCTTTCCTCTGTTTCTATTACCTTAAATGCTGGACGAATAACAAGTGTTAGGTCATCCAACCAACGCCAAAATCAAGGACAACGACCGTCAAGTGTAAAAAGAAATAGTGGTACTAAACCAAAAAAGAAAAAGTAAAATAACTTTGATAAGCTGAATATGCTATTTCATTGGGTGTGTTTTAAAAGTATCCCCGGTGAAATAGTGTAGTAAAACTTTTGAATTTGGGTAATAATATTCCATCCTACTCGTTGATTAGCAAACAACTGTAGTTGTAAATTTCTTGACTAAATCTGACTGATTTTTACCAAAAATACATTAAATAATTATAGGAGTAAGACTGTGGCATTCAATATTGACATGATTCAACATCATTATAAACAACTTCCGCAAAAAATAGAAAAAGCACGAGCAATTATGAATCATCCATTAACGATGACAGAAAAAATATTGTACTCTCATTTATTTAATGAAACTGAACAATTTGGTCGGGGTGAAGATTATGCAGAGTTTTCTCCTGATAGAGTAGCAATGCAGGATGCAACTGCACAAATGGCATTATTACAATTTATGACGGCTGGGAAAGATAAAGTGGCAGTTCCTAGTACGGTTCATGCTGATCATTTAATCCAAGCAAAAGTAGGTGCAGCAACTGACCTAGATATTGCAAAAGATGTTAACTCAGAAGTGTATAATTTTCTTTCGTCTGTTTCTAATAAATATGGAATCGGTTATTGGAAACCCGGTGCAGGAATTATTCACCAAGTAGTATTGGAAAATTATGCATTCCCAGGTGGCATGATGATTGGAACTGACTCACATACTGTTAATGCAGGTGGTTTAGGTATGGTTGCAATTGGTGTAGGTGGTGCCGATGCTGTTGATGTAATGGCTGGAATGCCGTGGGAGTTGAAATTCCCTAAACTAATCGGAGTAAAATTAACAGGAAAACTAAATGGTTGGGCATCTGCTAAAGATGTTATTTTAAAAGTTGCAGGGATTTTGACTGTAAAAGGTGGAACTGGTTGTATTGTTGAATATTTTGGTGATGGCGCTGAATCATTATCATGTACTGGTAAAGGCACAATTTGCAATATGGGGGCTGAAATTGGTGCGACAACATCAACTTTCTCGTATGATGATTCAATGGAACGATATTTGCGTGCAACAGATAGGTCAGATGTAGCCGATTTAGCAAATGATGTGCGCGAACATTTGTCTGCTGATGCTGAAGTATATGAAAATCCTGAACAATATTTTGACCAAGTAATTGAAATTAACCTAAATACACTTGAACCACATTTGAATGGTCCCTTTACACCCGATAGGGCAACTGCAATTTCAGATATGACGGAAGCATCTAGGGAGAATGATTGGCCAACAAAAGTTGAGGTAGGACTAATCGGTTCATGTACAAATTCGTCGTATGAGGATATTTCTAGAGCAGCATCATTAGCAAAACAAGTAAAAGAGAAAAATCTAAAACCCAAAGCAGATTTTTTAATTTCTCCTGGTTCAGAGAAGGTAAGATATACTATTGACCGAGATGGTTTGGTGGATACATTTAATGAAATTGGTGCAAAATTATTTACAAATGCATGTGGACCTTGTATTGGTCAGTGGGCAAGAGAAGGTGCTGAAAAAGAAGAAAAGAATACCATTGTCCATTCGTTTAATAGAAATTTCTTAAAGCGTGCAGATGGAAACCCAAATACGCATGCTTTTGTTGCATCACCAGAAATGGTTACTGCACTTGCAATTGCAGGAGATTTAAGATTTAATCCAGCTGCTGATAGTTTGATTAATGAAAATGGTGACGAAGTAATGTTAGACCCACCTGTTGGCGATGAACTTCCTACAAAAGGTTTTGATGTTGAAGATATGGGATATCAAGCACCAGTTGAAGACAGTTCTGATATTAATGTTGTTGTAAATCCTGATTCAGAACGCTTGCAGTTATTGAATAGATTCAATGAGTGGGATGGTCAAGATTATTCAGGATTAACATTGCTGATAAAAGCAAAAGGAAAATGTACAACAGATCATATTTCAATGGCTGGTCCTTGGTTGAAATTCAGAGGTCATTTAGATAATATTTCAAACAATATGCTGTTGGGTGCAGTGAATGCATTTAATGATGAAGTGAATTCTGTAAAGAATCGTTTATCGGGTGAATATAATTCAACACCACAAGTAGCACGAGCTTATAGAAATGCAAGAATTTCAAGTATGGTTGTGGGGGATGAGAATTATGGTGAAGGTTCATCTAGAGAACATGCTGCAATGGAACCACGCCACATGGGTGTAAAAGCTGTACTTGTAAAATCATTTGCACGAATACACGAAACCAATCTAAAAAAACAGGGAGTTTTAGCTCTAACATTTTCAAATAAATCAGATTATGATTTGATTTTGGAAGATGATAAAATTGATATTATTGGGTTAACATCTTTTGAACCAGAAACACAATTGAAAGTTGTGCTTAATCATTCAGATGGAACGATTGATGATATTTTAGTTAATCATACATTTAACCAAAACCAAATTGAATGGTTTAAAGCTGGCAGTGCCTTAAATCTAATCGCAGCCCAATCTATAGAAAGTTAATTGGTGATAAAACAGAATAATTATCGTTCATTTATCTTGCAGGGTAAAATATCCTTTGGTAAATTGTCAGGCTCTAATAACCCCTGTTTTTTGAGAACTTATTATGTTTGAACAAATCCAAGACCGTCTTAGTGGTATTGTAAAAACCATTAAGGGTCAAGGGAAAATTACTGAAAGTAATATTTCAGATGCTATGCGTGATGTACGTAGAGCATTGTTAGAAGCGGATGTTAATTTCAAAGTTGTACGAACATTTGTAGATAGGGTAAAAGAGCGAGCTTCTGGAGAAAAAGTTTTTAACTCAGTTACTCCGGGTCAGCAATTTATCAAGATTATTCAAGATGAATTGACTCACTTTTTAGGACGGGAAACTGAAGGAATAAATTTTAATTCTTCTGGGGTTACAGTTATTGTAATGGCTGGTTTGCAAGGTGCTGGTAAAACAACATCCACTGCAAAACTAGCTAGTTTTTTGAAACGAAAGAGGCAAAAAAGCCCAATATTAATTGCAGCAGATTTGCAACGACCAGCAGCGATTGATCAATTGGAGGTAATGGGTGAAAAAGTAGGAGTTCCTGTTTTTTCGCAACGAATTAAAAATCCAGTTGAAGTAGTCAAAAATGGTTTGCAAGAAGCAAAACGAATTCAAGCTAATTTAGTAATTATTGATACTGCTGGCCGACTTCATATCGATGAAGAATTGATGACGGAGTTAAAAACAGTTGTTGATATTGCAAAGCCAGATGAAATTTTGTATGTTGCAGATGGAATGACAGGTCAAGATGCGGTAAATTCATCTAAAGCATTTTCTGAAGCAGTTGATATTACAGGTGTTGTGCTTACTAAAATGGATGGTGATTCTCGAGGTGGTGTTGCGTTATCAATAAGAGAAGTTACTGGGAAACCCATTAAATTTATGGGAATTGGTGAATCCACGGATGCTTTTGAAGCATTTCATCCAGATAGACTTGCTCAACGAATATTAAATATGGGTGATGTAGTTTCACTTGTTGAAAAAGCTGAAGAAGTTTTTGATGAAAAACAGGCAGAAAAACTACAAAAGAAATTAGTTGCAAACTCTTTCACATTATCCGACTTTCAAGATCAATTGAAGCAGATTCAAAAAATGGGTCCAGTTTCTCAATTGATGGGTATGATGCCGGGTGCATCAAAACTAAAGGGATTAAAGGTAGATGATAAGCAACTCGTTTGGGTTGATGCAATCATTTGTTCAATGACACCTTTAGAACGTAAAAAACCAGATATCATTAATGGATCTCGAAGGAAACGAATTGCCAAAGGAAGTGGGAGACCAATTCAAGAGGTTAACCAACTTTTAAAGCAGTTTTCTCAAATGAGATCGATAATGAAAAAAATGGGTAAGATGGGAAATCGATTACCCTTTAAATTTTAAAAAAGGAGAAACCTGATTTGGCTGTTAAAATCAGAATGAAAAGAATGGGACGTAGAAAGCGTCCATTTTATAGATTAGTTGCTATTGACTCTCGAACTCGTAGAGATGGCAAAGAGATTGAACGTTTGGGTTGGTATGATCCAATTCCACATGCATTATCATGTGAAGTTAAAGAAGAACGTATTATCCATTGGTTAAAAGAAGGTGCACAACCTTCAGACACCGTTCAAAATCTATTCAAAAAAACAGGACTTGCTCTAAAATGGCATCTTATCCAAAAAGGTAAATCTGAAAAAGAGATTGAAAAAGAGATGACAGATTGGATTGCTCGTAAAGAAGCTAAACAACAAGCAATAGATGAAAAGAAAACTAAAGCACCTGCTAAAGCAGAAGAACCTGCGGAAGATAGTGCTCAAGATGCTGAAACTGTTGAAGCAACTCCCGAAGAAACACCAGTAGAGGAAGTTTCTGTAGAACCTGAAACAGAAGAGAAAGTTGAAGCTGCTCCGGAAGAAACTACTGAAGCATCTGAACCTGTTGCTGAAGAAACTCCTGTTGAAGAACCTGCTGAAGAGGCTTCTGATGAGGAAGGCAAATAAATATTATTTTAAGTGGTTTTCCACTTAATTTAACATTGGTTTAAAAACCAACGCTTTTTAAGAGTTTTGGAATATGAAATCCCTTCAGATTTAGTTAACATTGGGAAAATTGTAAAACCCCATGGATTGAAGGGTGAATTAAAAATCCTTTTATTTAATTTTGAGTCAGAAATATTAGTAAAAGGTAGAGCTATTTGGATACAATCAGTTAACTCTGAAACTCCTGTTCAATATTGCATTGAATCGGTTAAATTAAATTCGGTTAATTCTCGAATGAGATTAGAAGGAGTTAATTTTAGAGATGAAGCAGAAAAGTTACGAGACTTAGAATTTTCTATTCCTCGTAGTGAATTTCCAGTATTGAATAACGAAGAATTTTATTTAATTGATTTAATAGGATTCAGTATTCAAGATGAGCATAAAAATAATATTGGAATTGTTTCTGACATTATTAACTTTCCATCAAATGATAGTTTATTAGTAGAAATTGATGGAAAAGAAATTTTTATCCCTATTGTGGATGATTTTTGTACGCTTTTTGATTTTGAAAATGAAATGGTTTATGTTGAAAACATAGAAGGATTCTTGAATTAGTGAAGATTCATTTACTTACACCATTTTCTGAAATGACCAAGGCAGTTATTTCTGAAAGTATTTTAGGTCGTGCTGAGACCAAACAATTTGTGCAATATAATATTGTTAATTTGTTTGATTTTGCAGACCCACCTCACTTTCGAATTGATGACTATCCTTTTGGTGGTGGCAATGGAATGATTTTAAAACCTGAACCTGTATTTAGGGCAATGAAATCACTTGATAATAACTCTGAAAATACTCGAGTTATATTTCCAACACCAGATGGGAAAGTATTCAATCAAAATATTGCCTACGATTTAGCTGAATGTAGAGATTTGGTGTTTATAAATGGTCATTATAAGGGAATTGACCAACGGATTCGTGATGAACTGGTTACGGATGAAGTATCAATAGGTGACTATGTTTTAACAGGTGGTGAGTTGCCGTCACTTGTAATGTTGGATGCAGTTGTTAGGTTAATTCCAGGAGTATTAAATTCGTATGAATCTGTCGAAACTGATTCGTTTACTTCTGAACTGCTAGATGGACCACATTATACTCGACCAGATGAATATAAAGGGATTAGAATTCCCGATATATTATTGTCTGGTCATCATAAAAATATTGATAATTGGCGTTTGAAAAAACGTGAAGAAAAAACAAAGGAAAGAAGGACTGACCTTTGGGAAAATTATATCGCTTCAAGAAAGGATATTAAGGAAGATGGATAAAATATTACAAGCAACACAAAATGATGTTAAAACAGATTTACCTGATTTTAGTTCTGGTGATACAGTAGCTGTTGGTGTTAGAGTTGTTGAAGGAAATAGAACACGTGTTCAAACATTCCAAGGAGTTGTAATTGCAATTTCTGCTGGAGCTGGAACAAGCAAATCTTTTACAGTTAGAAAAATTTCAAATGGTGTTGGCGTTGAAAGAATATTCCCATGTCATTCACCCAATATTGAAGAAATTAAAATTCTGAAAAAAGGTAAAGTGAGACGAGCTAAATTATATTACCTTCGTGAGTTAAAAGGTAAAGCAGCTCGAATTAAAGAAAGAACATAAATTAATTTTCAATTATATTAAAAGCTCTTGATCATTCAGGTTAAGGGCTTTTTGTTTTTATGAGCAAATCAACAATTTTATTAATCACCAGTATTGGACACTTCTTGGTTCATAGTATAACTATGGTATTACCCTCTATATTCTTGGTTTTAGAATCATCTTATGGTGCATCCTTAGTTCAATTAGGTCAATTAGCAACCCTTCAAATATTTTGTCTTGGATTAGGTGGTATTCCTGCTGGTTACTTAACAGATAAAATTGGATCAAAACGAGTATTGGGGATTTATTTTGTTGGAATATTTTTCACAACAATTTGGCTATATTTTTCATCAACTTTCACTCAACTAGGAATTGGGCTAGCAATTTTAGGTGGATTTGCAGGATTGTACCATCCTGCTGGTTTGAAAATGGTGAGCCACACAAAAAATGTAAGTAAAGCAATGTCGTATCATGGAATATCTGGGAGTTTAGGGTTAGCAAGTGGTCCAATAATTGGTTCTGTAATGGTTGTACTATTTAGCTGGAAAATTGCCTATTTACTTTTGGGGGGTGTTGCACTGATAGGTTTTATTTCTCTATTAAAGTATGATAGAACTTTTTCTCCTCCATCAAATTCAAATCAATTACCGTTTGCCGTTACAAAATCACATATCCTAATTTTTGCGGTTGCATCTCTTTGGGGATTAGCCCACCATGGTTTATTTAATTTCTTACCCTATTATTTTGCAGATGCTGTAAGCTACGGATTTGAAAAAGTCATACAAGGTGGTGTATTGACAGGGTTTATTTTGTTTGTTGGTATAATTGGACAGATAATTGGTGGTCGATTGGGTGATAAATATTCCCGCAAAAATTTACTTGTATGGGTTGTTGGTTTAAATATTCCATTTCTTTGGTTAATGTCATTCTTAACTAACGTGCCATTAATTTTATGTGTAGGAATTCTAGGTGCTATAAATTTTATGTTTCAACCAATTAATAATAGTTTAATTGCAGATGTTAGTCATGTCTCTAAACGAGGTCTAATTTATGGTCTATCTTCTGGATTAAGTTTTGCAATTGGATCACTTTCTGGAATGATGGGTGGGGTTATCGGTGATCGATTTGGATTGCCAACAATATTCCCAACATTTGCGCTTGTTTTAATTCCAGCAACAATTCTTGCATTATTTTTTAAGAGAAATTTTGTAAAAAATGCTTAAATTAAATATCATTACTTTTTAAACTTATATTAGTTAAATGACAATTGCTGAAAATAAATATATTAAATTAAAAGAAAAGCTTCAAAGATTTAACGAAATTGGAATTGCACTTTCTGCTGAAAAAAATATTGATAAACTTTTAGAATTAATCCTCAATGAAGCTAAGAACCTTGCAAACTCTGATGCGGGAACTTTGTACTTAATGATTGATGATAATACTCGTTTAAGTTTTGAAATAATGAGAACTGACTCTTTAAATTTTAAGTTTGGTGGCGTATCTGCACCACCTGTACCAGATAGTATTTATCCTGTTAAATTATATGACCCAGAAACCACTAAACCTAACAATCATAATATTTCTGCCTATACTGCATTGTCTGGTGAAACAGTAAATATTGATGATGCATACGAAGAAAAGGGGTTTGATTTTAGTGGAATGAGAGGAGTTGATAAAAAGAATGGGTATCATTCCAAATCATTTTTAAATGTCCCTATGAAAAATCATGAAAATGATGTAATTGGTGTTCTTCAGTTAATTAATGCAATTGATTCAAAAACAAGTGAAATTATTTCATTTAGTGATGAAGTTCAAGAAGATGTTGAGTCATTAGCTTCTCAAGCAGCAGTTGCTTTAACAAATAGAAAACTTGTTGAAGAATTAAAGAATTTGTTTGAGTCATTCATTAAGTTGATAGCTTCAGCAATTGACGCTAAGTCACCCTATACAGGTGGTCATTGCTCACGCGTTCCTGAGATTACAATGATGCTTGCAAAAGCTGTTGAAGAAGAAAAAAATGGACAGTATAAAGATTTCACAATGTCAGAAGATGAACAATATGAGTTATCAATTGCAGCTTGGTTACATGATTGTGGAAAAGTTACAACTCCAGAATATGTTATGGACAAAGCAACAAAATTAGAAACAATTGTTGATAGAATTGACATTGTTAAAATGCGATTTGAAGTATTGAAACGTGATGCTGAAATTTCATTTTTAAAACAAAAGTTAAAGTACTTTGAAAGTGGAAGCTCAGATAAATTTGAATCCTTCCAAGATAAATATGAGAATAAACTTAAAACATTAGAAGCTGATTTTGCATTTATTGAAAAATGTAATATTGGTGGTGAATTTATGAAGGAAGAGTTTAAGGAAAAAATTCATCAAATTTCTAATTATTCACTTTCAATTGATGCGGAAAATACTCTATTACTAAATGAAGATGAAGTTTTAAACCTAAATATTTCTCGAGGTACAATAAATGAGTCTGAGCGAAATATTATGATGGATCATATTGTACAAACAATTCAAATGTTGGATCAACTTCCTTATCCTAAATCTCTAGCCAATATTCCCGAATATGCAGGGGGACATCATGAAAAGATAAATGGAAAAGGGTACCCAAAAGGACTTACAGGTGAGCAAATGCCAACTCAAGCAAAGATTATGGCAATAGCAGATGTTTTCGAATCATTAACTGCCAGTGATAGACCATATAAAAAAGCAAACACCTTATCACAGGCATTAAGAATTTTATCATTCATGAGAAATGATGGTGAAATTGACCCTGATTTGTTTGCAATTTTTGTAAAAAATGAAATTTATTTAGAGTATGCAAAAAAACATTTGCCAAAAGAACAAATTGACCAAGTGGATAAAAATGAATATTTATAACAGAATTATGGACAGAATATGTCCAAGATGAATACAGAAAATCATATCCGTGAGATATTAAAACAAATTCCTTCAGTTGATGAATTACTTCATCAATTTGACTCATTTAACAGATTATTACCCTACAATTTATTTAAGTCAACAATTCAACAAGAGCTAAAGCAATTTAGGAAATCAGTAAGAGATAATGTTGAATATGATGACATAAATAAACATATTTCAAATGCTATCCTCTACAAACTTGAAATTTTAGCAAAACCTAATTTACATAATGTGATAAATGGAACTGGGATAATATTACATACCGGACTTGGTAGGGCACCTATATCGCAAAATATTATTGATAAAGCAGTTGTTAGTGTAACCCATTTTAGCAACCTTGAATTAGATTTATTTAGTGGGAAAAGAGGTGAGCGAAATACTCATATTGAACAATTAGTTAATAGTTTAACTGGTTCTGAATCTGCAATTGTTGTAAATAATAATGCAGCTGCAGTTTTGTTAATGCTAAATTCTCTTGCAGAAGGCAAGGAAGTAATCATTAGTCGAGGTCAACAAGTAGAAATTGGTGGGTCGTTTCGTATCCCTGATGTTATTTTAAAATCTGGGTGTATCCCTATTGAAGTTGGTGCAACAAATAAGACTCATTTAAAAGATTATGCAAACGCTGTTACACCGAATACAGGTGCAATTTTAGTAGCTCATACTAGTAATTTTAAAGTTATGGGCTTCACAAAAGAAGTTGACCTCTCAGAACTTTCAGATTTAGCAAGAAAAAAACGAATTCCATTGCTTGTTGACCTTGGTAGTGGTGCTATTACAGATTTTCAGAAGTTTGGTTTACCGTATGAAGACACGGTCGATTATTATATTAAACAAGGGGTTCATTTAGTTTCATTTAGTGGAGATAAACTATTAGGAGGTCCACAAGCAGGAATAATTTGTGGAAAGAAATCACTCGTAAAAAAACTGCATCAAAATGCACTGTATAGAGCACTTCGTACTGACAAGCTAACAATCTCTATTTTAGAACAAACGTTAAGGACTTACATTTCTTCAACTGATATAACAGATGATAATTTGACGTTTAAGTTATTTGATAGGGGGCAAAAAGAGTTGGAAGAAATGGGAAATAAAATTATTAATAACATTACCTCCAAAGTTAAGAGTATGCACAAAATTAAATTAATTAAAACACAAGTAGAGGCAGGTAGTGGTTCACTTCCATTAGAAAAATTTCCAAGCATTGCTCTCGAATTTGAATCCCAATTAAAACCAACTCAAATTTCTAAAACATTCCGAAATGCAAAATATCCAATTTTAGGATATATCCAAAATAAACAATTTAGAATTGATTTAAAAGCAATTCCTTCAGAATCAATAGTCAATTTAGTAAAAACTATAAATTCTAGCATATGAATCGCCAATATGTAATTGGATTATCTGGCCATATTGACCATGGTAAAACTGCTCTAGTAAAGGCGTTAACTGGTGTCAATACAGATAAATTAGACCAAGAAATCAGTCGTGGAATGACCATTGATATTGGATTTGCATTTTTGACAGATAATATCACAATGATAGATGTACCGGGTCATGAGAAATTTGTGAAAAATATGATGGCTGGTGTTAGTGGAATTGATGTTGCTGTTTTAGTCGTTGCTGCAGATGATGGTGTAATGCCTCAAACACGAGAACATTTCGAAATCTTACAATTACTTAATATTTCAACTGGTATAATTGTAATTAATAAAATTGATATTGCTGATGAGGAGTGGCTTGAATTAGTTGAAATGGATATCAATGAACTTGTAGATGGTTCATTTATGGAAAATGCTCCTATTCATAGAGTTTCTGCTATAAATAATACTGGAATTGAAACTCTAAAAAATAATCTAATTTCTATTTGCACAACTGCTCCAGAAAAACAAGATAATGGTATTTTTAGGATGTCAGTTGATAGAGCATTTAGTATTAAAGGATTCGGCACAGTTGTAACAGGAACTGTTTCATCTGGTTCGTTAAAAGTTGGAGAAACTGTTGAAGTTTTACCTTGTGAAGAAACCAGTAAAATTCGTGGACTCCAATCACATTCTCATCAAGTTTCGGAAGTTTTTATTGGAGACAGGGCAGCTATTAATTTACAATCTATAGATGTTAAAAATATTTCAAGGGGGAGTGTAATTACAACCCCAAATTGTTTAAAAGAAACTAACCGGATAGCAGTTCATTTTCATTTATTAAATTCAGCTAAAAAACCACTTTTGCAGAATCAACGCGTTAGAGTTCATTTAGGAACTCAAGAAGTTATGGCTCGAGTAGCATTAATAAATACTCGAAGCTTAGAACCTAATTCATCTGCACCTATGATGTTACGCTTAGAAACTCCATTAATTGCTGGTAGAGGTGATAAATTTATTATAAGAACATATTCGCCTGTTCTAACAATAGGAGGTGGACATGTTTTAGATACAGAACTATCTGATAAATGGAAAATTATTAAAGAAAATATTATCAAACTGGATGACGGAAATTCAAAAGAACAAATTCAGTTAATTATTGCAAATGAAAAGGGTTATCCTACCACTCTTTCAAACTTATCTTCTCGGTTAGCAGTATCTGATGAAAAGGTAAAAACAATTGTTGATTCAGATGACACAATCAGTATAGTTAATTATAAACGAGAAAACTGGGTGGTAACATCTTCTCAAAAAGAAAAATTTGAGCAGAAGATTTTATCTTTTCTCATCAATTATCATAAGGAATATCCATATAAAGGTGGTGTCCAAAAAGAACCAATCAGACAACATGTTAATGGTAGTTTAGAATTTACTGAATATTTACTTGATAATTTACAGAGCCAAAATAAAATAAAGCAAAATGGCGAATTATGGTTAAATTATGATTTTAAAATTGAATTATCAACATCTGAAATTGAAATTCAAAACCAGCTTATTTCAATATTAGAAAAAGAGAGGTTTACATCTTCTAATTTTAAAGAATTATCGAGTAAAATTGAATATGACGAAGACAAAGTAATGACCTTGCTTTACATTTTAGAACAACAAGGAAAGTTAATTCGTATAAATGGTAATTTAATGTTTACAAAAACTAATTTTGATAAGCTGAAACAAAATGTCATCAAACATTTAAAAGAAACTGATGAAATGAGTGTATCTGAATTTAAAGATTTAGCACATACTAGTAGAAAATATGCGGTACCTCTTCTTGAATATTTAGATAATTGTAAAATTACTTATAGATATGAAAATAAAAGAAAATTAGTGATATAATGGCAGGTAAAAAAGGACAAACACCTGTTATGAAACAATTTTGGGATGCTAAAAGTAAACATCCTGATGCACTTATGTTATTCAGAATGGGTGATTTTTATGAAACATTTGATAATGATGCACTCCTTGCTTCAGAAATTTTAGGTATTGCTTTAACTAAACGTGCAAATGGTGCGGCATCAACTGTCCCACTTGCTGGTTTTCCCTACCATTCTCTTGAACAATTTTTACATAAATTGTTAAAAGCTGGTCATCGAGTTGCAATTTGTGAACAGGTGGAAGATCCTAAAAAAGCTATTGGAATTGTAAAACGTGAAGTTGTTGAAGTTTTATCACCAGGGACTGCATTAACTGAAAAATATTTAGACCATAATAGAAACAACTTTTTAGCAAGTATTTTTGTAGATTCTTCCAAGTTTGGTTTAACGTTATTAGATTATTCTACAGGTGAGTTTTTGGGTGGAGAATGGGGAAATCAAGATATATTACATGTTCTAAAACGATATACAATTACAGAAATAATAATTCCTGAATCTCAAAAACAAATTTTGAGTTCTATGATTAACATAGATCAGTATTTTGTTACTACCATCCCAGATTGGGTAAGTGAAATTGAAACCGCTAATGAAATCCTACTTGACCAATTTAAAACACAATCTCTAAAAGGATTTGGGATTGAAGATAGATGTTTAATTGTTTCATCTTCTGGGTGTGCATTACATTATGTTAATCAAAACTTTCAAAATAAAACCGACCATATTACATCATTTTCTTTAATTCAAGAAGATGGAATTATGGGTGTTGATGCATTTACAATCCGAAATTTAGAAATATTTCGTTCTCTCTCAAATCAAGGAGTACATGGTACATTAATTAAAGTAATTGATAAAACTATTACTTCAGCGGGAAGCAGAATATTGAAGCAATGGTTAAGTCAACCATTAACGGATTTGAAAGAAATAAATTCCCGTTTATCTAGGGTTAATGAGTGTTTTACGAACGGAAATTTAAAAGATGATATTAGACATCTTTTGAAAAATGTATCAGACATTGATAGAATAATTGCTCGATTATCTACACATAAAGCACATCCTAAAGATATTGTTAATTTGGGAGTTTCTCTACAACAAATAAAAAATATCAACCCATTAATTGGTAAAAATGAAACCAGTTTACAATCTTTACTTTCACAAATAATAGACACTTCATTAATTGAGGAAGAAATTAGCAAAACTTTGAAAGAAGAACCTCCTGTAAATATTAATAAAGGCGGGTTTATCAAAGATGGATTCTCAAAAGAGTTAGACGAATATAGACAATTATCTGAAAATGCCAGTGAATGGCTTGTAAAAATGCAGATTGATGAGCAGAAAAAGACTGGAATTCCGAGTTTAAAAATTGGATTTAATCGTGTTTTTGGATATTATATTGATGTAACCAAAACTCATATTGACAAGGTTCCTGAAAATTATATTCGAAAGCAAACATTAACCAATTCAGAACGGTATTTCACTGAAGAATTAAAAGTGTACGAAGAAAAAATCTTGTCAGTGGAAGATAAAATTATAGCTCTAGAATCTAAATTGTTTGATGAATTAAAAATACAAATCATGGAATATATTAAAGCTATTCAGCAAAATTCCAAAATTTTATCACAAATAGATATTGCAACATCTTTGGCAGAACTTGCCATTAGAAATGACTATATTAAACCAAAATTAACAAATAAACTTGTGTTAGACATTAAGGATTCACGTCATCCTGTAGTTGAAACTTTATTGCCTTTAGGTGAAGATTTTATTCCCAACGACATAAAATTAGATTGTACTTCAAAACAAATTGCTTTAATTACAGGTCCAAATATGGCGGGTAAGAGTACATATTTGCGTCAAGTTGGATTAATAGTTTTGATGGCCCAGATTGGGTCTTTTGTGCCAGCAAGAAAAGCAAACATTGGAATTGTTGACAAATTATTTACTCGAGTGGGTGCAAGTGATAATCTCGCAGGAGGTGAATCAACATTTCTTGTTGAAATGAACGAAACTGCAAATATTTTAAACAATGCAACTCCTCAAAGTTTAATTCTACTAGATGAAATTGGACGGGGTACATCAACCTATGATGGGATGTCGATTGCATGGGCTGTAACTGAGTACTTGCATAATAAAGAGGGAATTCAAGCTAAGACAATTTTTGCTACACATTATCATGAACTGGTAGATTTGGTTAATCAGTTGCCTCGTGGTATAAATTTAAATGTAGCCGTTAAGGAACATGGTGATTCTGTAATATTTTTACGAAAAATAATTGAAGGAGGAGCAGATAAAAGTTATGGAATTCATGTAGCTGAAATGGCAGGGTTGCCTAAAGCTGTTTTAAAAAGAGCAACTTCTATCTTGTCAGATTTATCCAGTGAAGAAAAATATTTACCATCAACTTCGTTAAAAATTGAACCAATTTCACAAATGGACTTATTTTTAGAAAAAGAGAAATTAGTTCGAAATGAGTTGAAATCAGTCAACATTAATAATTTAACTCCACTTGAGGCCCTTGCAAAACTAGATGAGTTACAAAAAAGTGTAAATGAAGAATAGTTTTATCAAATTTACAATTTCTATTTTTATTGTATTTTCAACAATATTTTGCGTTGAATTTGTTTCATTTGGTAATGACATAAATGAAATTGCTGGTGATGCACGATATACTGCAATGGGCGGAGTTGGTACATCAATAAAAAGTAAAAGTGCTTTGTTTATAAATCCATCATTAATTGTTTTTAATGACGCATTTGGAGTTGCATTTACAAAAGATATTATGTGGAATGGATTTGTCGAAAATACTCAAATTGTTGTAAATCCAGCACCAAATGGAAATTATGTTACAAATTATGGAATTTTAATTCGGTCTGTTGATAATATTCACAATACAGAAAATGCATGGGTTGATGATGGGAATCCACCCAATGGAGATATTAATTATCAAAATATAGATTTCTTTAATCACCAAGAAATTACAGGGTATATTTCAATTTCTAAGAAAACTGATTCTATTTCAGATATTTATAGTATTGGAGTTTCAGTTAAACCATCATTAATTATTATAAACGATGAATATTCTATTGGTTTAGGGATGGATATTGGGGCTTATTCTGCAATTACTGATGAAATTTCAATCGGGTGTGTAGTTCAAGATTTATTTTCATATAATTCATGGAGTACAGGTAATTCGGAGTTGTATTATCCTAAATTGAAATTTGGTATTCAATATAATCATAATAATTTTGTAAAAATTGGTGCTGATTTTGGATATCTTAAGCAGAAATTAAGTAAAAATTTATCAAGTCAATATGCAATTGGAACAGATTTTCACATATTAAATGGATTTAATCTGTATTTAGGGAAGTCGAATCTTTATAGTTGGACAACAGGATTCAAAATGCAAACTGATTTTTTAGAGTTTATGTATTCGATAACTCCAAACAAAATATTAAATGAACTTGGATATAATCATAAAATAAGTTTAATCTTCGATTTCAAAGGGCTACATAAATTAACTGAAGGAATCACTCCATAAAAAATGCGGATAAAACTTTGATAAATGAGAAGTTATTGCTTAATATTTGTGCTCTGCTTCAAGAGAATATGATATGATAAAAAGCATGACAGGATATGGAAAGGTGACTCAAAGTAATGATGACTGCTCAATTACAGTAGAAATCAAATCTTTGAATAGTAGATTTTTTGAAGCATCTACCCGTTTGTCATCGATATTTTCTGAACAAGAAGATCTTTTTAATAAGACAATTAAAGATAGGTGCGAGAGAGGAAAAGTATCTACCTATGTGTCTATTGAGTTTGTAAAGTCAAATAATCAATCATTGGTTTTGAATACTGACAAATTAAATCAGTACATAGCTTTGGTTGAAAAAGTAAATAGTGAATTAAATAGGAATGAGACGGTACCTATTAGTCAATTATTGAAAATTCCAGAAGTTGTGAAGACTCAACGGAACGAAGTTTCTGACGATTTTGTTAAATTACTTTTTGAAACTTTAAAATTATCCTTGGATGAATTAGAAAATATCCGCAAACTTGAGGGTGCGAATTTGCAGGCAGATATTGAAAAACGAGTAAAAAATATTCAAACTATTTCTAAAACTGTTGAAAAAAACAGTAAAAACCAATTACCCGAATTGTTTGAAAAATATAAAGAACGGTTATGTCAATTGACTTCAGAATTTTCAATAAATGATGATCGTTTATATCAAGAAATTGCTATTTTGGTTGATAAAAAGGATGTAACAGAAGAGATTATTCGTTTAGATAGCCATATTCAACTTTTTAATACCATTGTTAAGGATGAAGAAGCTGTAGGTAAAAAATTAAATTTTCTTATTCAAGAAATGGGTCGAGAAACAAATACAATTGGCTCAAAGACAGATAGTATTGAGGTAAGCCATAGCGTTGTTGAAATGAAAAATGAGTTAGAAAAAATTAGAGAGCAGGTGCAAAATATAGTATGAGTAAAGGAAAACTTATTATTTTATCTGCACCATCAGGAACAGGAAAAACAACCATTTGCAAGAAATTGTTAGAGCAAAATAAAAATTGGAAGTTTTCTGTTTCAGCGACTACACGCCCTAAGCGTGAAAATGAAGTTGATGGTGATGATTATATTTTTATGAGTGTTGATAAATTTGAACACTATGTGAAATTTGGAGATTTTCTTGAATGGGAATGGGTACACGGTAATAAATATGGTACATTAATTTCCCCCCTTGAAGATGCCCTCGATGATGGTGAAGTGATGCTGTTAGATATTGATGTAAAAGGTGGCACAACAGTTATGGAAGAGTTTCCTGATGAGACTATTTCTATTTTTATAGAACCACCTGGTGAAGATTTACCTGAACAACTTGAAATATTAGAGAATAGATTGAAAAATCGTGGCAATGACTCTTCAACATTAATTAAACAGCGTTTAAAACGATTTCAAGTTGAAATTGAGTACAAAGAAAAATTTCAACATCATTATATAAATGATAATATTGATGACACCACTGAGAAAATTTTAACAATGATAAATAAGGAACTTGGATGAAAGTAAAAGCAATACAAATGAGTGAACTTTTTAAACAATCTGATGATATCTACACAGATGTTGTTGTTTCTGCTCGAAGAGCTAAGCAAATAATTGATTCACAATCAATAGATTTGGAATCAATGGAAGAAGTTGAAGATTCTATAGAACTTGAAATAATACCTGATGATAATTTTGATACTAACAAACCAATTGTAACAGCAGTATCAGAATTAATCGATGGTCAGCTTGAATGGCGTGATTCAAATAGTGATGAAAGTGACGAAGAGTAAACTTGATAGAACTCAGGTTCAATATTTGAAACAACATCAAGAACTTTATGGTGATACTATATACGTAAGTGAAAGTGAAGAAAATTCAAATGAACTAAATGATTTAGACCAATTCAAGAATGAAATTAGTTCTTGTAATTTGTGTCCGCTTGGCGAAACCCGTACAAATTTTGTCTTTGGAAGCGGGAATTCCAATGCGGACATTGTTTTTGTAGGTGAAGCACCCGGTGAGAAAGAAGATTTACAAGGTGTTCCTTTTGTTGGTCGTTCTGGTAAACTTTTAGATAAAATGCTGGAAGCTATCAATTTAGATCGTGAAAGTGTTTTTATAGTCAATGTTTTAAAATGTAGACCACCTAAAAATAGAGTCCCCCTTCCTTCTGAAGTTGAATTGTGTGAGCAATATTTAAAAAAACAATTGGAAATAATAAATCCAAAATTAATTGTTACACTTGGAAGGATTTCATCAATTACACTTTTAAAATCAAAGGAAAGTTTATCAAATCTCAGAGAAAAAATTCATTTATACGAAGGGATTGATTTATTGGCTACGTATCATCCTGCTGTCTTGTTACGAAATCCAAATCTTAAACGACCAGCATGGGATGACTTCAAAGTAATTAGAGATAAATACTTAAAATAATGGCAGAAACAACAAATAAACAAGAATTACGATTACCACCCCAGGCAATAGAAGCTGAAGAGGCAGTATTGGGGTGCATGTTAATTGATGCAGAATCTGTACCTCGTGCAATGCATCACGTAAATGTAGATAGTTTTTACAACTCAAGTCATTCTGTTATATTTTCTAATATGTTAGAGCTATTTGAAGAAAATGTTGCAATTGATAGCATAAGTTTAATTGAGAAACTAAAGAAGTCAGGTCAATTAGAATCCGTAGGGGGATCATTTTTTATAACAGGTTTAAGTTCGTCAGCTCCATCTGCACAAAATGTTGAATATTATGCACGGATTGTAAAGGATAAAGCAGTACTACGTCACATTATTAATACTGCAATTACAATGAGCACAGAAGCTTATGATAGCCAAGAAGATGCAACAAATATATTGGACAAAGCTGAGCAAATATTGTTCAGTTTATCTCAACATGCTCAACGGGATAGATTTAAGGAGATGGAACCATTACTCCATGAAGTTTTAGATAATTGGGGTAATAGAAAACAGGGTGCTTTAACGGGTGTTCCTTCAGGATTTAGAGATTTAGATAATATGTTATCTGGATTTCAGAAATCAGATTTAATAATTTTGGCAGGTCGTCCTTCAATGGGTAAAACTGCATTAGCGCTTTCCTTTGCTCGCAATTGTGCAGTGGAATTTGGTCATAAAGTTGGAATATTTAGTCTTGAAATGTCAAACCAACAATTAGTTGAACGATTACTAACTGCCGAAGCACGTGTTGATAGCCATTTAGTACGAACAGGAATGCTCCCAAAAAATGAATGGAAAAAATTATCAAGGGCTGCCGGGCCACTTTCAGAAGCACAAATTTATATTGATGATTCAGCTGGATTAAATATTATGGAATTGCGTGCTAAAGCTCGTCAGTTAAAAGTGGAAAAAGATATTGACATACTATTTGTTGATTATATCCAATTATTAAGTGCACCAAGTAAATCTGAAAGTAGGCAACAAGAAATATCGTATATTTCTCGTTCTCTAAAAGCGTTAGCAAAAGAATTAGAAATTCCAGTTGTTGCACTCTCTCAATTATCAAGAGCAGTAGAATCAAGAGCTGACCACAGACCCATTATGTCTGACTTACGTGAGAGCGGTGCAATTGAACAAGATGCAGATATTATTACATTTATTTTCCGAGAATTTGTGTACTCAAAAAGTGATGAAGACTATGGAAAAGGTGAAATAATTGTAGCAAAACATAGAAATGGTCCCACCGGATTAGTGAATGTTTCATTTATCGATAAATATGCTCGTTTTGAGAATCTCGATTTAACTCATCATGAGTATTCACGTAATATCCCAGCTTAATTGTGGTATTGAATACGTTAAAAAAAATCCTCCCAGGATTTGAGAAAGGGTACCCCAAAGAATTTATTTCAATAATTGAAAACTTATTTGAAGTAAATGAATCTAATCAAGAAATTGTTGATTTAATTTGGAGAGCATATCAATTCGGTGAAAATGCCCACAAAGGTCAATTACGTCGTTCAGGAAAACCTTATTTTATTCATTGTTCAGCTGTTGCAGTAAAATTATCTGAATGGCACATGGATATAAATACAATTATTGCGGGTCTTCTCCATGATACTGTTGAAGATACTGATGTTACACATGAAAAATTAGCCGAAGAGTTTAACCCAGAAATTGCTGAATTAGTTGAGGGTGTGTCAAAATTATCTGGAATTAGGTTTAATACTCGGCAAGAGAAACAAGCCGAAAATTTTATGAAAATGTTCTTGTCTGTTGCAAAGGACATTCGAGTAATTATTATTAAGTTTGCTGATAGATTGCATAATATGAAGACACTAAGTCATCTACCATTAATTAAACAACGCCGGATTGCAATTGAAACTCGAGATGTATTTGCTCCTCTGGCACATCGATTAGGGATGAACAAACTTAAAATAGAGTTAGAAGATTTAGTACTCAATACTCTTGAACCAAATTCTTACAAAGAGTTAGAGAAGAAAATTCGTTCATCAAAAAAAGACCGTGAAAAATATATTCGTCAATTTTCTAATCCAATTAAAGATGAAATTGAAAAATTTGATATAGAAGCAAGGGTGTTTGGTAGAGCAAAACATTATTACTCAATATTCGGTAAAATGCAAAAGAGAAATAAGCGATTTGAAGAGTTGTTTGATTTATTTGCAATTAGAATAGTAGTTGAAAAAGTTGAACAATGCTATGCTGTTTTGGGTGTAACCCATCAAGTTTACACTCCACTTCAAGAACGATTTAAAGACTATATTGCAACACCAAAAAGTAATGGATATCAATCAATTCATACTACTGTTTTTGGTAAAAATGGTAAAATGGTTGAAGTTCAAATAAGAACAGAAGAAATGGATAAAATGGCTGAAATTGGTGTTGCAGCCCATTGGGTTTATAAAGAAAATGGCTCAGTCAAAGCTAAAGATACTCAAATTGATAGACATATGAAATGGCTAAGAGAACTTGTTGAAGCACTCCAAAGCGAAGATAAAAATCCCAATGAGTTTTTGAATATTCTTAAAGTAGATTTGTTTCAAGATGAGATTTTTGTATTTACTCCAAAAGGGGATGTTGTTTCGTTAAATGCAGATTCCACTCCTGTCGATTTTGCGTTTTCTGTGCATACTCAAGTTGGAATGCACTGTATTGGAGCAAAAGTAAATGGAAAAATTATTCCATTAAATACAAAATTGAAAAATGGAGATTCTATTGAAGTAATTACTTCAGAAAACCAAACTCCAAGTTATGCATGGTTAAAATTTGTAAAAACTGCAAAGGCAAAATCACATATTAAGCGGTGGGTGAAACGTGAACAACACAAACAAAGTATTCAGCTTGGAAAAGAAATTGTAGAAAAAACCCTTAGAAGGTTAAAGAGATTACCTTTACAGAAACAATTAAAAGATTCACCTGGTACAATTGGATATAGCAATGAGGATTTAATTTATTCAGCAGTTGCAAAAGGACAAATTACAGTCCGAAATATCATTGAAAAGTATGAAGATCCACATGAAGAAAAACCACAAAGTGATATTGAAAGTCAATCACTTACAACACGATTTATAAATAGAGCTAGGGGTGTTGCAAAAGGTGTTCGAGTAGATGGAATCTCAAATACTCTAATATCATTTGCAAAATGTTGTAGTCCAATTCCAGGAGATGATATTGTTGGATATATTACTCGAGGGCGTGGAGTGACTGTACATAGAAGTTCGTGTTCAAATTTACCAGTTTTAGAAAACGAAGATAGATTAATAAATGTCAATTGGGATGTAAAGGCAGATAAATCATTTATTGTAAGATTGAAAATTATGGCTGAAGACAGAAAAAATTTCCTAAAGGATATGACAGAATCTATCTCAGCATTAAATATTAATATTACAAGTGTCGATATTCGAGCTGATGAGGGTATTGTTTCTTGCATGATGATTTTGGAAATTAGAGATACTCGACAGTTAGAACGATTGCAACGTAAACTTAGGCAGATTAAAGATATAGTTAATGTGGAAAGGATGTAAATGAAATCACTTTCGTATAATAGAACGGATATTATCAGAAGAACATCTGAAAAATTAAATATTTCACAAGATGAGTTAAAAATTATTTTGGATTCATTTTTAGAGACAATGGGGGATATGCTTGAAGAATCCAATGACCGAACTCGAATTGAGTTGCGAAATTTTGGAGTGTTTGAAGTAAAACCAGCAAAAGCTAAACCTCGAGCTCGAAATCCAAAAACAAATAAAGAAGTTTTTGTTCCACCTCACAGAAAAGTACATTTTAAAGTTGGAAAAAATATTCGCAAAATTCTTTCTCAAGAATGGAAAACTAGTTGAAACGAATTCTTGCGTTAGATGTTGGTGAACGGAGAATTGGAATTGCAGTTTCAGACCCGCTTAAAATTATTGCATCCCCTTTGACTATTATCGACAGAAAAATAACTCCAGATTATACAAAAGAAATCAAGCAGTTAGTCTTAAAAAATAATATTGAAAAATTAGTTATTGGGATACCAAAAACATTAAAAAATACAGAGTCAATTCAAACTAAAATTGTAATTGAATTTATTCAAGAATTACAGAAAAATGTAGATATACCAATTGAAACAGTTGATGAACGATTAAGTTCAGTATCTGCTCAAAAATCATTGGTGGAACAAGGAATAAAAACAGGTCATAATAAGGGCAAAATTGACGAAACTGCTGCAGCAATATTTCTTCAAGAATACCTCGACTCTCACTAATGTTAAAAAACAAATCACTATATTATACAGTTTGCTCAGCAATTTTAATGGGACTTGCATTTCATCCAATTAGTTTAGGGTGGTTTGCTTGGTTTGGACTCATTCCTTTGTTTTTTGCTCTATCAAATGCCCAATCATACAAAGAGACTGTGTTTATTGGATTTATTTGGGGGATAACTCATTATTTAGTTACCATTTATTGGCTTGGATTCAATATTGGTACTACACGAGTTATTGGAATAATCTCAATGTTATTTGCAGTAGTATACTTAACGTTATGGCCAATGGTTGCAATGCCAATTTGGAGGTTCCTACAGAAAAAGTATGAAAATAAATCATTATGGATTTTCCCATTTGTTTGGGTGAGTATGGAATACCTACGATCATTTGATGCACTTGGATTCCCGTGGATATCCTTAGCAAACACTCAAACAGATTTTTTAACCATTGTTCAAAATGCGGAAATAACCGGGATTTACGGAATTTCATTTTGGGTGGTAATGATAAATGTTAGTCTGTATTTATTGTTTGCAAAATTCTCTTTAAAAAATGTGTTTAACACAATACTGTTGTTTACATCAGTTTGGATTGCTGGATTTATTTTAACTCCAAATCATAGTGAAATTGGAAAGGGTTTATTGATTTCAACAGTACAGCCTAATATTCACCTAAAAGATAAACATAATCCAAACTTTGATAAGGAAAATCTTAACAAATTACTAGAGTTAACTAACCAATTTATTCTCAAGGAAACGTCTCTCATCTTTTGGCCAGAATCATCTACGCCAGATTTTTTTCTGCAAAACAAATTACTACATAAACAAAAAGTAGTGGATATGCTAACCCTATATAATGCTAAATTGATTACAGGGACGACCTTTTACGAACGATTAGAAAATGATTTTTTATACTTTAATTCTGTTGCTGAAATATCAAAATTAGGGGATGTAGAAAAATATCATAAAATCAGACCTGTTCCAATGGCAGAATATATTCCATTCTCCGATTCCTACCCTGGACTCAAGAAGTTAAATTTTGGTCAAGCAAATTTTGAAACTGGTGTGGATTACACTTTATTTAACATTAATGATATTCCGTTTGCTACAATGATATGTATGGAATCTACATTTCCAAATCTAAGTCGAAAATTTGTTCAAAAAGGGGCACAGTTTTTATCATTTGTAGTAAATGATGGGTGGTATGAATCTGCTCCAGAGCCCCAACAACATGCACGACAATCCATCTATAGAGCAGTGGAAAACAGAAGACCAGTAGTGCGATGTGCAAATACAGGAATATCTATGATTATTGATGAGAGAGGGAACATAACTCACGAACTTGGGTTGAATACTTCTGGTTGCATTTCAACTCGGATTTATCCATCAAAAAAGATGACATTCTATTCGTTATATGGTGATATATTTGCCCAGTTGATTTTGATATTAACTATCGGATTAGGAATTATTTTAATACGGAAAAAATGAAATTATTGTGTAAAATATTTATATTAATTCTGTTAACACAAAGTGTTAACGCGGGACCAAAATTGAAATCACTTATTCTTCCAGGATGGGGAGAAGCCAGTATTTCTGAAACTAACCGTGCTGGGAATTTCTTTTTGAGAGAAGCAATTTTGTGGGTGTCAGTAATTGGTGGTAAATCTTTACACAGTTGGTACAAGCAGGATTATGAAGCATTTGGAACGCTACATGCCGATGTAGATTTTGATGGGAAAGATTATATTTTTGCAGTCAATATGGGGCATTATGATTCAATGGAAGAGTATAATCATGATATGAGCCGTCAACGGGCAGATTATGATGATTTTTATTCCGAGTCGAAGGGTGAAAATTGGGAGTGGGATTCTAAAGCAAATAGATTATCCTTTGATAAAATGAGAATCACAAGTGCAAATAGTCAAAAGGTTGCAAATTTTGCAATTGCAGGACTAATTGTCCATAGGATTATTTCAGTAATAGATGTGTTGTATTTAGAAAGAAAATCAGGGAAATACAATTTTAGTTCAGAAGTTGTCCCCAAAGGTACTTCTGGTATGGAACTCCAACTCCAACTTACTTTTTAATTTGTCTTAAAATATTTTCTCTTCCCTTTATTGCTTGTTCCGAAAACCAAGATTTCAACATATTTTCCATATCTTTATCAGCATATTGTTTTATGTAATCATTTATAAATTTCATTCTATTTTGATTACGACTAATATTACATAAAGGTATTTCATTCTCAGTTAATATTGAAAAATAATCAAATTGAGTAATACTTTTTGTAGAGTAAAAATCAGTTTTGCCTAATATTTTATTCACATTATTTTTAAATGTCCAATTCAAGATAGCATTTGGGAGAGGGGGGAGAGTAATTCCCATTTTTTGTTCGTTCATACCAAACAAATATTTTGAATTCTTTACAAAGGCATGGTCACATGAACATGCGAGAATAAATCCGCCTGCTACTGCATGTCCATTTAAATACCCTAAAATAGTTGAAGGATGTGTTAATATTGATAAAAGTAATGATTGAAATTTGTTAATGATTTTTAGTAATTCATTTTCTTTCATTTTATGTACGGTAAATAAATCTAAACCGCACGAGAAAAATTGTCCATTCCCTTTTAAAATAACAGGCAATTCTGAGTCAATCTTTGCAAATAAATTTAATAGCCCATCAAGAAATAAGTGATTAATAGCATTTGGTTTGCTATGGTTCATTGTAATTGAAACAAATTTATTACAATATTTAATATTAAATGAATTACACATTTTGAAATTTACAGAGTATGGTAGTTGTTTTCAAAAGAACAGATTGTGTAATTTATGCATCTTGCAATAGCAATTATTGCCCTCGTAGCTCAGCTGGATAGAGCAACGGACTTCTAATCCGTAGGTCACACGTTCGAATCGTGTCGAGGGTACAAGACGAGATTCTCTTCGTGAAAACGGAGGGAATTTTGTTTAGTAACACTATAGTTATTTAAGGTTAAAAAGCAGTAATTCAGTGAAAAACGTCACTAAAACGTCACTGAAACGTCACTGAAATTTAACCCTATTTCCCATATTTTTTCCACTATTTAAGTAATAATGACCCCACTCAAAGAGTATTATTTTTACAATAATCTAAATTATATCTCGACTAATTTAAAGAGTTATTAAGTAATTAGTACAATAGTAATACTTTATAAGTTGACTAATACAGTATTACATTCATAAATTACCTCTGTGTTCACCATTGAAATTCTATGTCTAAAAACAATAAAGATAACTTCTCTGATTACCACGATTACTTTGGTGTAATTGATGATGGTTATCTGACAATCGAAGAATTCTTACTTTACAATCGGATTAGAAATCAATTCCCCTATTTAACCGATGATGAAATTGAATCTGTAATACAATCAAACGAAAAGGAAATACTACAATGAACAATGTTTATGGTTTATGTCGTGTTAGTTCTG
>CAYNTS010000010.1:0-45964 GCA_964400495.1 uncultured bacterium
CATCAGATAGTTGTAATGTAATGGTCACTAAATCACCATCTGCATCGCTTACATCATAGTAAATATCCACTATTTTACTGCCATCAGTGCGTTGGTTTGCAGTTACATTTTCAACTACTGGTGGTTCTGCAAATACAAAAGAGAGCATTAGCATTAACATAAATTTATAACACTTCATATATATCCTTTCTGGTTCTTACACAGAATTATTGTATAGACTTGCTGTGTAATTGTATATCTAAATTTACACAACATATAACAGATTATAAACCTCTAAAATTTAGTCTATATATTTATATGGTAATTAAGTGCCAAAAAAGGACACAGTTTTTTAGTTATTTTATGTTTGTGCTAAATTCAAGCTTATTTGGGTAGGATTAATATAGTATCTTGAAAGTAACCCACGAATAAATCGTGGGTTACTTTGTCTGAATCACTGATTATTTATGATTACACTAATTTCACTGATGTTTTTATCTGTGTTCTTCTGTGTAATCCGTGCAAATCTGTGATTCTGACATTGTTTCAATCTCTGCTTACCAATCATCTGCAAGAGGGTAATATGTTTAGAATTGAAGATTTATCTTATATTCGTCATTTCGTACATTCGTTGTGATTTGTTTTTTTAATTTCTTTATTTAAAAAGAAAAAGGCCACTCACAGAGCGACCTTTTAAAATTTTATATTTGAATATATATATTACTTTAAAGAATGTTTTAATCTAGGGTCTTGTAGTGGCAGAATTGGACTACCAAAATAGTTTTTCCAAAAAAATGCCATAAATATACCACCTATACCAAGCATTGTTACAACATCTACCCATGAAAAATGAACTCCATGGTGTTGAAAACCAGGCATAACATTCCAATACATATCAAGCCAATGCATAAACACTAAAATTCCAGCCATAATTCCAATAATTTTTAAATTACGTTTTGAATTATAAAACAAAAATATTAAAAATGGTGCAATAAAATGACCAGCAATCAGTACAAGTGAAAGTGTTTTCCATGACCCCTTCCATCTTTCAAGGAACCAAAGTGTTTCTTCTGGGATATTTGTATACCAAATCAAGAAATATTGTGAAGCAGAAATGTATGCCCAAAAAACTGTGAATCCAAATGCAATTCTACCAAGGTCATGGTAATGTTTGATACTAAATTCTTTCTCTAATACTGACCTATTTCGTAAATACAAACCAATAAGTATTGTAAAGCAAATCATAGTTAAATAAGAACCACTAAAGATATAAACCCCAAACATGGTAGAAAACCAATGTGCATCCAAAGACATAAGCCAATCAAATGATGCAAATGATACTGTTAATGCAAACAATACCGTACCTACTGCACTAATGCGTCTCATTTTAATATTGCAACCTTCACACATTGCTTTTAATGATTGATTACGTAATGAACGCGCAATTAGAAACCAAATTGTAAAGTAGACAAATGCTCTTACAAGAAAGAATGGTTCATTAAGAAATGGAGCTTTCCTTTGTAATAATAAATCATGAGTAACTGCATCATGATGCGACCAATGATATAAGTCGTGAACACCAAACAAGGCAATTGGAATAAAAAATATGGATAGAATAGGCATACTTACCATTACTGCCTCAGCAATCCTACGCAAAACTACACTCCAATGGGCATTTGTTAAATGATGCATTAACACAAAAAACAGTCCACCAAGCCCAAGTGTTACCCAAAAAGCAAATGCTACTAAATATGAATGAAAAAATTGCTGACTATCCATTAAATATGCTGGGATACAAAGTATTAAACCAATGATTCCAATAAAAAAATGCTTCTTTGTAAGTCCTTTTGAATCTTCAATTACAAATGTTTCTTTATTTAATACCATATTAATTCATATCCTTTTTATCATCAGTATGAAGATTGGTTAACTTATTTTTTTCATTAAGTTGCAATGCTCTCACATAAGCTACTATTGACCATCTATCATTTGTGGGAATTTGATGGGCATAAGATGGCATGATTGCACTACCATTTGTGATAATATCAAATAATTTCCCATCTGTCATATCTAATACTCTGTCGGAATGCATAGATGCTGACATAGGATAACCATGTTTTGTTATAATGCCGTCACCATATCCCACCTCGCTGTGGCAGGGTGCGCAAAATATATCATACCGTTCATGACCACGTATAACATCATTTTCTACAATGTCAAATGGAATTTCTTTAATAAAATTTCCTTTTGTGTTTTTACCCGTATAAAATTGTGTATTTTCTTGCAAATAACCTCTTGCTATAGTTCCCTCTACTGGTGTTCTCATGGTCATTTTATCTGAAAAGAATGTACTCTCTGATTGCGGGTCATACCGTTCCACTGTGTCCATATTTGGATTTAAATGAATAGGCGTTTTTGTTGACTTAGACCCTTGACATCCTATAAAAATACTTAGCGTTAAAATAAAAATTAGTTTTAATAAAATATTCATATTAATTATGTATAATCTCCAAATTAGACCCACCTAGTGATTCCATAAATGATACCGTCTTAACTTCATCAAACTGAGAATCAGAACTCTCGATGCATAGAAAAAAACCATCATCTGTAGCTTTTTCAAAATTTACTGAATTAAACAAAGGATGATGATAGGTTGGTAGTTTATTCATTCCAAACATACCAAAAACTGCAGCAGAAGCACCTCCGATTACCATTAAACCAAAAGTAATAATAATAAATGCTTGCCAACTAAAAAATGGTTTACCAGAAATTACCATAGGATATGCGATAACACTTGACCACCATTGCAAAGTTAATCCAGCTATCGCACCCAGAAATGCTGATATTCCAACAATATATCCAATCATTGATCGTTTCAGACCCATTGCATCATCTAATCCATGAATTGGAAAAGGTGAAAAGCAATCAAATTTTGTGACACCTTTGTCTCGTACTTTTTCAGCTGCATGTAATAATTCTGCAGGGTTTTTAAATTCTGCTAAAACACCATATATACTCATTATTTTCCCTCCGAGTGATAATTATGAGGATCTGCTTGAGGTAATACACCTTTTACTTCTGCAATTGAAATCATAGGCAAAAATCGTAAAAACAATAAAAAGAATGTGAAGAACAATCCAAATGAGCCAATAAATGTAATTATATCCCAAAATGTTGGAGAGAAATAATCCCAGTTTGCTGGAAGGAAATCTCTCGAAAGTGATGTAGCAGTAATTACAAATCTTTCAAACCACATACCAATGTTAATAAAAATTGATGCTACAAATAATACTTTAGTATTTGTTCTTAATTTTTGTGACCAAAATAATTGAGGTACAATAACATTGCAAGAAATCATCGTCCAATATGCCCAAGCATACGGACCGAAAGCCCTATTTACAAATGCAAATGCTTCATAAATATTACCACTATACCATGCAATGAAAAACTCCATTGAATATGCATATCCTACCATTGAACCAGTTACTAGCATAATTTTTGCCATTTTGTCGAAATGGTTATTTGTGATAAAATCTTTTAAACCAAAGAATTTTCGTGCAGGAATTGCAAGTGTTGTTACCATTGCAAAACCTGAGAATACTGCCCCTGCAACAAAGTACGGAGGGAAAATTGTGGTATGCCACCCAGGAACTAAACTAGTTGCAAAGTCTGTACTAACCACTGAGTGAACAGAAAGCACAAGTGGTGTTGCTAAACCTGCTAACATTAAGTATGCTAGTTCATAATGTTGCCAATGTCTATTGCTTCCCCTCCAACCGAGTGAAAATAATCCAAGTACTATTTTTCGTGTTCGAGTTTTAGCTCTGTCTCTTAGAGTAGCTAAATCTGGTATAAGACCAACATACCAAAATAATAATGAAACAGTAAAATAAATACTTACAGCAAAAACGTCCCATAGGAGTGGACTTCTAAAATTGGGCCACATTGCCATTTGATTTGGAAGTGGAAACATATAGTATGCCATCCAAATTCGTCCTACATGAATTCCAGGAAATAGTAAAGCACAAATAACAGCAAAAATGGTCATTGCCTCAGCAAATCTATTAATTGAAGTTCTCCATTGTTGTCTAAAAAGGAAAAGTACAGCTGAAATAAGTGTACCAGCATGTCCAATACCTACCCAAAACACAAAATTAACAATTGCCCAACCCCAACCGACAGGATTATTTAACCCCCAAATTCCGGTACCTTCCCATATTAAAAATCCAACAGAACCTAATAATATCATCAGTACAGAAACAGCTAATCCAAAACCTAAATACCAAGCTTGGGGTGTTTTCCCTTCCACAATGCTACTAATTTTGTCAGTTACAGTTTTAAATGATTGACCACCAGTAATAAGTACTTCTGTTTCTACCGCTGGAGCACTTACTGCTAAAGCTTCTTCAGGTGATCTTTGTGGTATATTTTTTTTCATGTATCCTTTTCTACCTTAAGAATTCAATTCTGGATGTGGGTTTCTAAGTTTGGCTAAATAAGAAGTTCTTGTTCCTAAATTTAGTTCTCCAAGAAGTAAATAATTTTTATTTTGCTCTTTTAATTTAGAAACTTTACTATTCGGATCATTAATATTACCAAACACAATTGCTTCAGATGGACACGTTTGTTGACACGCTGCAATTACATCACCATCATTTAACTCAACGTTATCATTTTTAGCAGTAATTTCTGCCTTTTTAATACGTTGAACACAATATGTGCATTTTTCCATAACACCCCTAAACCGAACAGTTACATCAGGATTTTGAGCCATTTGTACTACTTCTGGCATATCTTTTGTATAATTATGGAAATTAAATCGTCTTACTTTGTAAGGACAATTGTTCGCACAATATCGTGTTCCAATACAACGATTATACACCATTGTATTTAATCCTTCATCATCATGTGTTGTTGCAGCTACAGGACATACAGCTTCACACGGTGCCATTTCACAATGCTGACAACCAACTGGTTGAAGCGCGATTTCAGGATTATCAATATCATCACCTTTGAAATATCTATCAATTCGAATCCAAGACATCTCACGACCTTTTTCTACTTCTTCTTTTCCAACAACTGGAATATTATTTTCACTTTGGCAAGCAATACTGCATGCATTGCAACCGTTGCAAACATTTAAATCAATTGCCATTCCCCATTGGTAACCAGTATCATATTTATGTCGTTCCCACATAGATGGCAATTTACCATCTTTCTCAATAGTCTTTTCAGCATATTGTTTTGCAAAATCTGGATTAGATTGATAATCGTCTAAAGAAGATTCACGTACAATATCTGGCAATCGTTCTTGGATTGCATCTTTTGCTAATCTTTCTAAGTCCATTCCGTGATGATCTTGTGTAGAAGCAATATTAACAATAGTGCCAGTACCTGTAATTGAAGCGTTTGAAATACTGGTAGCAGAAAAGGAAAAAATTGGCAAGATATTAGCTCCAGCTGAATCTGCAATTCTACCATTCATATTTCTGCCATAACCCATTGTTAGTGTAATTGAATTATCAGCATGTCCGGGCATTATCCAAGCAGGGATTGATATTGAATTTATACCATTATTGATGGTAATTATTTCTTCATTTGCAATACCTAACTTTTTAGCTGTACTCAAACTTATCTGGGCAACATTTTCCCAAGTTACTTTTGTAATTGGATCAGAAGACTCCATCATCCAACCATTGTTGGAATAGCTACCATCAAACGTTGAGTTTGAAGGTAAAAGCGTAATTTCAATTGCTTCTTCGTCAAAGTTTGCAGAATATGTTTTAAGATTTTGTGCTAATCGACTAGCTTTTAATTTTGTTTTTTTGGATTTATAGCTACTACCACTTAATACACCATCGTGTAATGCTTTTCTCCATTTACTTCCAGAATTAGAAGCATTGAATGTCTTAAAGGTCTTCTTTGTAAAATCATGGTAAGTATCGTCATTACCTAAAAGAATACTAACAAACTCCCCCATTGACTTTGTATCAAATAGAGGTGCTATTAATGGCTGAATTATACTATATGTACCATCAAAAGAACGCGTATCACCCCAACTCTCTAATACATGTGACTCTGGTAAATGCCAATTTACTGCTTGAGCAGTTTCATCTGCATGAGAACCTAAGAAAATTGTATGTTTAACTTTCGTCAGTGCATTTTTAAAATCTAAATTCACCGCATCATACACAGGATTTGCACCTAAAATCACACATGTTGAATATTCATTATTTTTCATTTTACTAACTGCATGAAACAAATTATTTTTATTTGATAAAACCATTTCATCTGTAGAATAATAAGAAACTGTTTTATTATTATTTTTCAATGATTCATTTATAGCAAACACTAACGCATGTATCTCAGCAGATTGGTTTCTACCAGCAACAATAAGGCTTTTACCTTTTGCTTTTGTTAAATCTTTTGCCAAAACTTTTAAAAATTGTTTATTCTCTTTGTAGTGTCCGAAACCTTTTAGGTTTGAGGAACTGATAATATTATTACCTAACTTGCGTAATTCGTTAGCCAAAGTAGCAATAAAAGATGGAATTTGAGAATTTTGAATTCGTAGCCTATGGTCAGCCATACTACCTGTTACAGATAGTGATGATTCAACAGCATATAATCTATTCATTGAATCATTTTCATTATCAACGCGACGTTTAGATGAAAAACCAATTGTATTTGATACACTATTGCTTTCCAATTGCATAAAATCAGCATCTAATGACAATACTACATCAGCTTTGTCAAAGTGATAAACAGGTTGGTATTTTTTGCCAGTAGCAATATGAAGACCATTGTAAATATTTTCATCATTCACAGCGTCATAAACTATCCATTGTGCTTTTGGAAATGTTTTGCTAAATAATTTCTTTGTCCTTAATAAAGAAGGTGAATTAAATGAATTTGAAATTACAATTAATCCTTTACCTTTGTTTTGAGAATACTGTTCTTTTAATTTTGCCCAATCTTCTGAAAATGCATCCCATGTAGATTCATTACCATTAAGAGCAGGTATTTGAGCTCTATCTGGATCATACAAATTCAATATTGAAGCTTGTGTAAATGCATCAGCTTTACCTAAAGATGAAGAATGTTTCTCATTACCTTCAATTTTAGTTGGTCTTCCTTCATGAGATTCAACAACAACTCCAAGAGCATTAACCCCAAAAGGAATAGATGTTGCATAATAATTAGGAATCCCTGGTATTATATTTTCAGGTGCTGCGACATAGGGTAATATTTTTTCAACAGGTCGTCTGCACCCTGCTAATCCAGCTAATGCCATTGATGCGCCCATTAACGATAAAAATTTCTTTCGTGAAATTGCTGATGGTAGTTCGTCAGTTCCGCCAGGAAACTCTTCTTGAAGAAATGTATTAAACTGAGGTGTATCTGCCAATTCGTTTAAACTTTTCCAGTATTGTTTCCCTTTTTTGTTCTTAATTTCAATCATCGATGACATCCTGTACAATCTTCTGGTGGGGTAATATCTCTCTCTTTGACTAATTTTGCACCAATCTCAATTTGATGTGTGTTTGGTAACCAATTCATATCGGTAACTTGATCCAAAGGTCTCAAGTGTGGAGCTGGATTTCTATGACAATCCAAACACCAACCCATACTTAACGATTCAACTTGATAGACTACATCCATTTGATCAACTCGACCATGACAGCTACTACATCCAACACCTACATTAATATGTGCAGAGTGATTAAAGTATGCATAGTCAGGTACTTTATGAATTCTAACCCATTCGATTGGAGTATTGTTTTCCCAACTTTTATTTACTTCTGCAAGTTTTTCACTATCATTTTTTACAACTTTGTGACAGTTCATACATGTTTGTGTTGGAGGAATTGATGCATAATTTGATTCTTCAACACCAGTGTGGCAATATCTACAATCAATATTCATTTCTCCTGCATGAAGTTTGTGTGAATATTCTACAGGTTGATTAGGTTGATATCCTGCATCTGTAAATTTGGGTGAGGCATAATAGTAGAAAAAGAAAATAATTCCTAAAATTAAAAGGACTTTAATTGCTAATACGTTTATGGGTGCTTTATTTGCCCATTTTGGAAAAATCTGTGCCGTGGCAAGTACTCCTTATAGTTTATAATTTCTAGCTAAATTGTTAGTGATAAATAATATGTTGCACCTATTTTTGATATTTAGATACAAATATATCGTCAAATTTATTAAGTAATATAAAAACCGTGCAAGAAATTAAGTGAAGATTTTAAATATTTTTATCTTTAAACAATTTGTTAAGTAAAATTTTATTTATAGGATTTATAGATATTTTCTTTTCTTCTTGTCTAATTTTTGTAAACTTCTCTTGATTTTCTTTTGATACTTGCATCCATTCTGAATGAAAATCCCCGTTTTGAATTTCTTTCAAAATATTTCTTATCTCTTCTTTAACTTTTGAAGAAATAACGCGATTCCCTCGTGTAATTCCACCATATTCAGCAGTATCACTAATTGCTTTATTCATAAACTCAAATCCCTTTTCATAGAACATATCTATCATGGACTTTATTTCATAATAACTAACAAACCATGCTGTTACAGGTGAATAACCCTCTTCAACCAAGACCTCAAACGTGGTTTGAATCAATTTTGGTAAACCGCCAGTTAATAGTACTTGCTCACCTAATAAATCTGTTTCAGTTTCTTCTTTAAAAGTAGAGAAGAAAGCACCAACTTTTGTTCCACCAATTGCTTTACTATATGCAAGTACAACTACTTTAGAATCTCCGGAATAATCATTATAAATGGCAATTAAATTTGGAACTCCACTACCTGAAAGGTATTTTTCTCTAACTTGTGAGCCCGGACCACTCGGGGCAACCATTACAATATTAACATTATCTTGAGGTATTATCATTTTATAATGAATATTATAACCATGTGCAAATAGGAGAGTTTGTCCAGAAGTTAAATTATCAACAATATAATTGTTAAAACAATCTGCCATAACTTGGTCGGGCACTAATATTGAAATTATATCTGCCCATTTCACAACATTTTCAATTGATTCTATTTCAAGTTTATCGTTTAGTACATTAGGTTTATTTTTGCTATTACTGCGTAAACCTACCTTAACTGAAACGCCAGAATCGTACAGGTTTAAAGCATGTGCTCTCCCTTGATTCCCATAGCCAATAATTCCAACTTTTTTATTGAGAATTGGTTGAAGTTTAATCTCTTTATCTTTATAAATATGTGGTATTTCCATTAGGTTAAATTACTATTGTTTACATTTTAAATCGAAACTTAGGTTTTACAACATGTATTAAAACTGGTAATAAAACAATTGAAGAAATAAGAGCAAATATTATAATGATAGTTGCTAATAAACCAAATTCTTCGTTAGGAACAAATTTAGAAAAAACGAGAACAAAAAATCCCATTCCAAGAATAATAGTTGTGTTAATAATTGCTTTTCCGGTAGTAAGCAATGTTCGCTCTGTTGCAATATTATGATTACCTGACAATTTAAACTCTTTTCTAAATCGTGATAAGAAATGAATCGTATCATCAACTGTAATCCCTAAAGCAATTGAAAAAGTCATAGCTGTAGATGGGCGGAGTTTTATTCCAAGAAATCCCATAATTCCACCTGCAACTAATAGAGGTAGAATATTTGGTAAAATGGATAGTAGTGATAATCTGACGGATTTGAATAAAAGTATCATTGAAAAAAATATAATAATAAATGCAACTATAAAACTTGTGGTCAAATTAGAAACTAAATGTTTGTTTGTCTTAAGTGCTAACAAAGTTGTGCCTGTTACCCCAACTTCAAATGAATCATCAAAAATTATTTTTGACATTTTTAAGATATTATTCTTTATTTCTTCTGCCCTTTTTGTTGAAATATTTTTAACACGAGCACTTATTCTAAAATTGTTATCACTTGAAAGAAGATTAGATTCCAAATTTATTAAATATGATTCGATACTTTCTGCTTGAGGTAATTCATAACTACCTTCTATAATTTCATGTTTTAGTTTCAAATAATCTACAATTGAAACCACAGAACCTATCTCTGGAATTGAGCTTATAAATTCACTCATTTTTTCCAAATTTTGCAAACTAGATAGTGTTAAAACCTTTTGTAGGTCAGTATTCCTTATTACAATTTCTAATGGTAATGTACCGCCAAGTTCATTTTCTACAAATTTTATGTCATTGTAAATTGTATTACCTTCTTTTAAATCGTCCATCAATGTTGCATTGTAATCCATTTTGGTTAACCCAAAAATGGATGTAACAATTATAAATCCTGAAATTAACAAAATGGTTTTAGGATGATTCCTATTCCACATATTTAACTTTTCAGCTGTTTGTAGCCTTTCGCCTACAATTAATCGTTTAATATGTACTTTATCTGGGATTTCAATTAATGATAATAAAGCGGGCATGATAATTATTGTCAAAATAAACAATAATATTACTCCTAATCCAAGTGTAACGCCGAATTCCTTTGTAATTTGAATATTTGTTAAAACAAGAGAGAAAAATCCTACAGCTGTTGTAAAACTTGTTAAAAATAAAGCTGATCCGATATCGTTTATTACATTAATCAATGCATAATGTTGTGTGAGATTTTTATTTAATTCTTCGTGATATTTAATGAATAAGTGAATTGCATCAGAAACTCCAATAATCATTAACAAATTAAAGGTTAAATAAGAGATTACATTTATAGTTATTCCAAATATAGCCATTAGTCCAGCGACCCAAATAAGTGTTGTTGAAATAGCAATTAATGGAATTACCACGCCTTTGATTTGTCTAAAAGTAAATGTTAGAACAAGTATCACAACCAAAAATGCAATCGGAAGGAATATCATTCGTTCATGGATAACTAATTGTACATACTTTGTACGCATAACTGGAATTCCAGCTAAATGGTATTCCAAAGTCGAATTATCTAATATATTTTCAATTTCATTCACAACAATACTTCTATCGTCGTGATTTGTTATTTCTTCATTCAAATGTATTAAAATACTGCCTGCGTTTCCTGAATGTGAAAGAAATATATTTGAATAAAAGGGGTGATTAGTTATGTGGTCAGTTTCTGCATCCCACTCTTGTTGAGTAATATTATAATCTTGAAGATACCCAATTGGAAGATTTGATAAGCTGAAAACATTTTCTACACCATCAATAAATTCAAATTCTTCTGTTAATAAAGCCATTTTTTCTATGTTTGTTTTGGAAAGTAAACTATCACATAAGTACGCAACTAAAATAATATTTTCATTTTGTCCAAATTCTTTCAAAAACGATTCATAATAATCTCTATCGACATCATCATTTGGGAACATTTGTTCGAGTGAAAAATCAACTTCAAGTTTGCTTCCAGAAAAAAATGCTGTATAAGCAAAATATATTGTAAGCAAAAATATTATACTTAATATTAATCTTGGATTTTTTAAAATTATTTTTGCTATCTTATTTAGCATGTATCCTTAACTTATCTAATTTTATAAAAATGAAGTCTAAAATTTAAATAGATTTATGTGCAATTTTGTTTGTTTTATTTTGTGATATTTATGGTAGTTTTATTTTTTGTTTTTCGGGATCTTCATGCTGCTTATAAATAATAATAATATGTCCAATTTTACCAACGACATTGCAAGATAGTTTTTGAGTAATTGAATTTATAAATTTGTCAAGTTCGCTTTTATCAGTTTTATATTTTATCTTAATTAATTCATGCGACTTAAGAGCATCATTAATACAATGAAATGTACCATCAGTTACACCATTTTTACCAATATTAACTACTGGTTTTAAATGATGTGCAATTCCCCTTAAATACTGTCGTTGTTTACTATTCATTTTATCCAATTATTATATTAACAATAGAAACAATATCTAATATATTAATAATTCCATCATTGTTTAAATCAGCTACATTTATCTCATATTCACTTGGTATAAAATCTTCTATAATTATACCGACAATTAAGATCACATCCAATATATTAATATTTGAATCCATATTGAGATCGCCAAGCATAATGTTAAAATCAACTGCTTCCAGTTTAAAATCATCTAAACCAGCTTCTACCAATGAACCACCACTTCCAACGTTTCCATCGTAATAAATATCTTCTGCTACAAATCTAAATTGAACTCCAGATGTTAATTGTATATAATCAGAAAGTAATACTCTGTTTCTAATCCATTCTGTATGAGATATAGTTGTATTTTCTAATGAAATCCAACTAGTTCCACTGTCGCTAGAAACATCAACCAACCAGTGATCAGTAGATGCATTATTACCCATATTATTTGTATACCATCTCCAATAAGTAACAAGTACATCTGAATAATTTGATAAATCAAATATTGGACTTAGAATCGATGTTTTTCCACCATCAACATCATTTTGACCAGCACTATTCGGATTTGTTTGATTTCCAGTTATGAAGCACATTTCTCCATCAGTACTATTATCATTTTCTGGTTGAACTGGCGCATTCGAAACAAATGTTCCAATAGGTTCTCCTCTTTCCCATAATCCGGATGTTGCATCGTCATCTGATGCAGGAGTTGTCCAGCCCATATCAGTTTCAAAATTATCATTAAAAATATCTGGTAAATCTCCATAAATGAACATAATTGGATTTTGATTCCCACCTAATGGATAAACTGTTGCGTCACCAATATTGTTTTCTGCTGTAAAATAATAATGTACAAATGTTCCTGATGGCAAAGATGGTATTTCAATACTATACACATTATCATTTTGCAAAATTAAAGATTCAATTATCCAATCACTTCCAATATTGTAGTGAAGATCAACATCGGTTATTTCACCTTCAAAAGATAGTACATTGACGGGAAATAAAATTGGTTCAGCACTAAAATTCATATCTTCTATATTTTCATGGTTTATCGATATTCCACCCAATTTTGTTATGTATAGTCCTGTCTCCATATCACTTGAAATTATATTTCCACTTGGTAAAAATGGATAAACTCCCCAATTCCCAACATAAAGTCCTTCAAATTCAGATGTATCATAATACCCAATTTCTAAAGGATTATATGGATCTGACATATCTATTACACGTGTTCCATCAGCATAGTATGAACAGTAAATTGTTCTATCAATAACATATACATTATGTATTGAATGATCTAGATTTACGCTAAACTCACTTAGTAAATTAATATTTGAATAATCAGAAATATCCCAAATTTTCAAATGGCCACCCAACATTTCATCAGCAGTGATAAGGAAATTTTCATCTTCAGTTACTGCACAATCATGTGCAAAGCCATCATATTGCCAACTAACAATTGTTTGAGGATTTGATTTATCAGTTAAATCTATAATGTAAGCTGTGCTTGAATAAATGCCCATTGCATACGCCTTGTTATTATACACATGTAAATCGTGAATATATTCACCATTCCATGTACCAATTAATTCGGGTGTACCTGGTGTTATCATTAAATCATAAATCCAAATATCATGATCGTCAGCACCTACTATATATAAATACCCTTCATTAACATGAATATTATGACTATTGTCAATATCAGATATTGTATATATTAATTCTGGCTCATCTAAGTTGTTAACATTAACTACTTTAATTCCATCATCTGCTTCAGTTCCAATAAATACATATCCATCCCAATATTTAACATCACGCCAAATACTATTACTACCATTAATTCTGTCAATTTCAAATGGATTTGCTGGATCGGTTATATCAACTAAAGAAGTTGCATTTTGCAAACCAACAACTGCTATTTCTCTTCCATCTTGAGCAAACCCAGTAATATCTGAAGCATTTTGGTCAAATGTAAAATGATTCAATAATTGCATATTGTAACCTTGTGTATAAATTGTTGATACAAGTATAAATAATAATATTAACTTATTTCTCATTGTTTCCCCTGAAATTCTATAAATAATTTTAATTAATTGAAGTGATATAAATATTATAAATTTTGTAACAAAATGTATCTTATTTAGATACGTGATTTAAATCAATTTTTATTAAAATATTTAATTGTAACTTTTCATGTAAGATAAAGAGCAATCGCTCTACCTACATCTTACTCGTATCTCTGTTTTGGCCTTGATGAACAGAAAGAAAACCCCTAATTTTAGGGGTTTTCTTCTTGATACTCCAACAATGAGATTGATGTTATTTAATAAGCATCAATTTGTTAGAAACTGAATGTCCATCCGACAAGACATTCAAAAAATAAATCCCACTCGTATAATTTGAAGCATCCCATGTAAAAGTATTAATACCCATTGATAAACTTCCTTCATACAATTTTTCTACAATTCTTCCATTAATATCAACTATGTGTGCTATTATTTGAGTTTCATTACCTAATTCTATAGTAATATTAGTCAAAGGATTAAATGGGTTAGGATAAATAGAATTAACAGAAACTACATTAGGATAAGTTATTTCTTCACTTAATGTTAAATTGTCAATAATGGTAACTTGTTGAGGATACCAAACATTATAATTTCCTTTTAAGTGATGCATTTCACCATCAACTTCAACCATAAATTTGGGAATATCACCCGCTTCACAAAACCCAATTGAATAATCGTTACCATCATTACCCATTACTGGTATGTCAGTAAACTTTCCATTCCACTTCCTTTCGCCAACAAGAATGTCATTACAGTATGCATAAATCCAGTCACCTTCAGAAATTAAATAATCGACATTCATTATAAAATAGAACGATTGTTCAGTTGATTGTGAAACTATTGATTCAGAAACATTGCTGAAATTGTAATTTCTTGCTAATAAACTCATATCATATTGAAATTCAAAACTTTCATTTAACACAAACCAATACCCTTTACCACCTGCAAAATGTGTCAAACTGCCTACCCAATCTCCATTTTCCAATCTCAATGCTGCTAGACTTTCCCCAATTATATAGTTAAAATTGGCTTCCAAGTCATCAGGCAAACCATCTTTTAACTCTAAAGTTTGATTACTTGGAAATGAAACTAAATTTGAACCAGCATGTAAATTATATACTAATGAATTGGGAGTATCCCATGCATTTGATATTTCTAAATCAAATGTGTTTAAAGATTTCACCCAATAGCCTTTGTTATTTTCTATATAATCTAAACTTCCAAAAAACATTCCATTATTATAAATTGCAATAGACCCTTCACCTAAAATATTTGTAACATATTCTTCTTCAGTTGTAAAAATGTTTTCAACAGAATTTTCTTCTGGAATTGCATATAAACTAATTAAATTTGCATTATTATGGAGTTGAAGTTCATAATTGTATGCTTGACATGGTTCTGTTCCAGTTTCTCCTTCAACACAATTTCCACAGATATCTTCGTAAGCTACCCCCGCACAATCTCCGTTGCAATCTAAAATATTATCAAAACAATCGCAAAAACCATATGGGATTCCATCACCTTCACAAACACCACATTCATCAATTATTGCAGGGCCTCCACATTCGCCTAAACAGTCATTTTCTAATGGTATCCCATCATCAAAAAGACACCAATCATTACAACCATCTGGATAAATACAACTATTATCATTTTCTAGAGCAAATTGATCATAATTACATGCAGTAGAATCAGTACACCCAGAACTCACTTCTTCATTTATGATAAATTCAAATGGTGCAAATCCATTACCGATTGTCATATCTACTTCAAATTCCAACTCTTCATCTAAGCAATAAATTTCATCATTTAAATATCTGTAAAATTTAAAATTAATTACTTCACCAGATGTGATATTGCTATATAGCATCATTAGAAAATTATGTTCTTCTGTTGGGGGAAAATATAGTCCAGTTGTGACCCCACGCACTTCGTCATCAACAAATGCAACTAGAATATCTTGCTCGCTTCCAATATGAATATCATTAAAAATTATTGCTCCAGTTATTGAACCTGTAAATTCATAATCTGCAGGATTAACAAACCATGTTGATGTATCTGATTCACAAGGGATTATGCAATCATTTTCTGCATCCGAGTCACATATTCCACAATCATCTTCATAAGCCACCCCCCCACATTCTCCCAAACAATCTAACTCAACAATACAATTTCCATCACAATCATGATTTTCATCTATAGGATATTCACATGATTCATCATCGATATTTGCTTGGGCATTATAATTACAAGCTTCATTATTTGTGCATCCATAAACATCTTCACCTCCACTACTTGTGCCATGCAATTCCAGTGGTGTAAATCCATTTCCAATCGTCATGTTTAAAATAAACTCTTGTGTTTCATCCAAATCAATTATATCAGTGCCATTATAAAATTTAAATGTTAATATTTCACCACTCGTTTGATTACTGTAAGTCATTATTGGATAATAGTAGTTTCCAGCTGGAGGAAAAAATATTGCTTCTTGAACTCCACGAACTTCTTCTCCAACAAAAGCACCCAAAGTGCCTGATGTAGTAACTACATTATCAATTATTACATGTGCTGTGATTGATCCATTAAATTCATAGTCTGGTGCATTAACTGCCCAACCTGGATCATTTTGGGCAAGCAGCAAATTTGCAAAGGTCAAAATAAATATTAATATTTTTTTCATTTAAAGAATATACTCCAAATTTTATTAGTGAGAGCGAAAGCAAAAATCACTCTTGAATATAGGCTTTAAATTTATTAATAATGTCTTTTGAATACAACATTTAAACTGACTTGTTTTTATGTTCGAATTTTATAAACTAATTATTGTAAATTAGATAATTATATCGTATTAATTATTTATTAAATTTAGGAGAAAAAAATGAAACGAAATAAAATTGCATTAATTGGTGGTGGACAAATTGGTGGAAATTTAGCTTTACTTATTGCTCAAAAAGAATTGGGTGATGTTGTTATTTATGATATTCCAAATGCTGAAGGTATGATTAAAGGTAAAGCATTGGATTTAATGCAATTACGTCCTCATGATGGGTATGATGTTGATATTTCTGGTTCAAGTGATCCCACAAGTTTAGCTGACTCAGATGTAGTTATAATTACTGCTGGAGTACCAAGAAAACCTGGAATGAGTCGAGATGACTTGCTAGGAATCAATATAAATATTATCACAGATGTTGCCAATAATGTGAAAAAGTATGCACCTAATGCATTTGTAATTGTTGTTTCTAATCCTTTAGATGCAATTGTCTATGCTTTTCACAAAGTGTCTGGTTTTAGTAAAAATAAAGTGGTTGGAATGGCTGGTGCTTTAGATAGTAGTCGATTCAGAGCATTTATTGCAATGGAAACTGGTTATTCTGTACAAGATGTTAGTTGCATGGTGTTAGGTGGACATGGTGATACAATGGTTCCTATTACTCGGTTAGCAACAGTTGGTGGTGTACCAGTTACAAGTTTAATACCTGCAAGACGTCTTACTGAGATTGAACATCGTACACGTGTTGCAGGTGGTGAAATTGTAAAACTGTTTGGAAATGGTTCAGCATTTTATGCTCCAGCTGCATCAGCAATAGAAATGGCGGAATCGTATTTGTTAGATAAAAAACGGGTTATCCCTTGTGCATCTTTGTGCGAAGGAGAATTTGGAATTGATGGATATTTCATTGGTGTACCATCTGTAATTGGTAAAGGTGGAGTTGAAAAAATACTTGAATTTGATTTATTAGATTCAGAAAAAGATGAACTCAACAATACTTTAGATGCAGTTAAAAAAACAGTTGGTGAAACAGGACTTTAGATAAATATTGATTAAATAATAATGTTATGAAAACGGAGTCTTTGGCTCCGTTTTTGTTTACGTTGCGTTATGATGTGTAAAGTTCTTATTATCACAGCTATTAATTATTATTTTTTCAATTCATTTGAACTTATTGCCATATAAAATTAAGGAATATTATGAAACTTATATTAGAAAATATTGATGCAGCTTTTGGTGTTTTGGTTGGTTACTTAGCAAAAGTCCTTTTTGCTGATTTGTTTGGTTTTCCCCTTATAGTTATTGTTTTAATAATCGGAGCATTAACGTTTACATTTTATTTTCGTTTTATCAATATAAGAGCAATAAAACATTCAATTGATATTATTCGGGGAAAATATGATAACCCTAATGATGAAGGTCAAATTAGTCATTTCCAAGCACTCACCTCTGCCCTGTCTGCAACCATTGGTCTAGGTAATATTGCGGGAGTTGCTATTGCTGTTGCACAAGGAGGAGCTGGTGCTGTTTTTTGGATGATGGCAATTGCAGTTTTCAGTATGTCAGCAAAATTTGTTTCTGCATCTCTTGCTCAAATGTATCGCCAAATTGACTCTTCAGGTTCTGTAAGTGGTGGTCCAATGTATTATATTAGTATGGGGTTAGAAACTAAAGGTAAAACTATTAAAAAGTTTGGTAAAATTCTAGGTGCATTATACGCATTGTTTATTATAGGTGGGGCATTTGGTGGTGGAAATATGTTCCAAGCAAACCAATCGTATGAATTAGTTGCCACACAAGTACCGCTTTTAGCCCAAAACAGTTGGCTGTATGGACTTATATTATCAGGACTAGTAGCATTAGTTATTTTAGGTGGTATTGTAAGAATTGGTAAAGCAACTGAAAAGATTGTGCCCGGCATGGTACTTCTGTATGTAGGTGCATCATTATTTATAATTTTTTCTAATTTAGATAAACTCCCTGGAGTTGTAACTTCCATATTCACTCAAGCTTTTAACCCACAAGCATTTTATGGTGGCGTACTTGGTGTTTTAGTTATTGGAATTAAACGTGCTGTATTTTCCAATGAAGGCGGTGTTGGTTCTGCTGCTATTGCCCACTCAGCTGCTAAAACCGATGAACCTATTCGCGAAGGATTGGTCGCTATGATTGGACCCTTTATTGATACAATTGTCATTTGCTTTATGACAGCCTCAGTTTTATTAATAACCACTGAGAATAATGATTTATTACAAAATTACAATAAAGCGAAAAAGAATGTGTACCTCGCTGAACAAACTTTGGAAAAAGCAGTTACTGAATCAGAAATTAATCTTGCACAAACACAATTATCTAGTGCACAAATTGAGTTATCAAATGCAAATAGAGGTGCAGAATTTACCTCTGTAGCATTTAGTTCAGTGATAAGTTGGTTTCCATTGATTCTTTCTATTGTAGTTTTCTTATTTTCATATAGCACCATGATTTCATGGTATTATTATGGTGATAAAGGTTGGATATATTTATTTGGAAAAAGAACTAAACCCATATATCAAGGCTTATTTTTGTTCTGTGTATTTTTTGGTTCAATAACTAAACTTGGAAATGTTCTTGATTTTTCAGATATGATGATTTTATCCGCAGCTTTTCCAAATATAATTGGTGCAATGTTCTTACTTCCAGAAGTGAAAACTCGACTTAATGACTATTGGTCAAGGTATCAACAAGGTCTATTTAAAACATATAAATAATTAAATTAAAACAGGATTTAATAATGCGATATCTATAATTACAATTCCAAACTAGGTATCAGGAAACTATTTACCATTAAAATTTGGTTTGCGTTTACTTACAAATGCTGACAATCCCTCTGTCTTATCTTCAGATTCAAATATTTCCCCAAATTGTTTAGCTTCTAACTCTAATGCATTTTGTAATGGAATATCAAAACCGTCATTAACGGCAGAAATAGTTTTTAATAGTGCAATTGGTCCATTTTTAGTCATTTTATTTGCTAGTTTTATACATGTTTCCATTAATTTTTCTTGCGGAACCACTAAATTAACCAAACCTATTTCTTTGGCTTCATTAGCAGAAATCATTTTCCCACTTAATAATAATTCTAAAGCAATCCCCTTACCTACTAATCTAGGTAATCGTTGTGTTCCTCCAAATCCAGGTATAAGACCAAGCCCAACTTCTGGTTGACCAAACATAGCATTCTCGGATGCGTAACGAACATGGCAAGCCATTGCAAACTCACACCCACCACCAAGCGCAAAGCCATTTATAGCTCCAATTACAGGCTTGGGAAATTGTTCAATAAATTCTGTTAATATTTGTCCATTACGCGCATATTCATAAGCCTCCTTGGGTGCTAATTTTGACATTTCAATTATATCAGCACCTGCTATGAAAGCTTTTTCACCTACACCAGTTAGAATAACTACTTTAACATTTTTATCAGCTCTTAATTGAGTAAATACTTCTTTCAAATCGCTTAACACAATACTACATAATGCATTTAAACTTTTTTCTTTATTAATACTAACAATTGCAATATTTTCTTCTCGTGAAATTAATACTGTGCTCATTTTTTCCAAAAACTCCTACTAAATAGTACAATAACTGTAAAGATTTCTAATCTCCCTAGCAACATCAAAAAACTAGACATCCATTTTGCTAAATCAGGAAAGTGCCCCCAATTATCCCATGGTCCAATTGACCCTAACCCAGGTCCTATATTACCAATTGCCGATGCTGAAGCAGTTAAAGATGTTATCATATCCAAACCAAACATTGAAAACACCAATGCTGATGCTGCAAAAATCAAAATATAAAATAAATAAAAACCCAAAGTATTTTTAACAACTTCATCAGATACTGGCTTGTTTTCTTCGTTAACATGAATTGTATAATATCCAGTTGGATGAAGAAGTTTTTTGACTTCAGTTATTAAATATTTTACTACAACAATTAATCTGATTATTTTCATACCACCTGTTGTGGAACCAGCTGATCCACCTATAAATAATAAGAAAAATACTATTGTTTTGGATAATGCTGGCCATTCGTTAAAATTTTCTGTACCAAACCCTGTAGTAGTTATTAGTGCAATTGAAGAAAATACAGCATGTCTGAGTGAATCAAAATCCCAATTATACCTATCTGAACTTGAAATATTTATGAAAAATAAAATAGCAAAAAAACAAAACAAAGTTAAATAGACTCTAAATTCTTTATCTTTTACGTATTCATATTTTCGTTTAACAAACGCAAAATAATGCAATGAAAAGTTGGTTGCTGCTAAAAACATAAATAAAATAATTGTCCATTGTACTAATGAACCAAATTCACCTACACTGGCATTTTTAGTAGAAAAACCTCCAGTTGCCATTGTACCGAAGGCATGACAAATGCTATCAAAAAATGTAAGTCCTTCAGCCATCAATATAATGGTTTCTGCTGATATAAGACCTACATATATACCCCACAACAAAGTGGCAGTTTGTTTCACGCGAGGTGTCATTTTATCAGCAACAGGACCTGCTACTTCTGCTCTAAATAATTGCACACCCCCAATACCTAATAATGGTAAAATTGCTATACTAAAAACAATAATTCCCATTCCACCAATAAAATGTGTAAAGCTTCGCCAAAATAAAAGACCATAGGATAAATCTTCTATCAAATAAGTAGAAGAGTGACCTAAAACACTTGCTCCGGTTGTTGTTAATCCTGACATTGCTTCAAAGTAAGCATTTGTGTAAGAAAGATGGGTTAATTCTGAAAAGTAAAATGGTAATGCGCTGAATGCTGCCATTAGTAACCACCCAAGGGTTACAATAGCAAATCCATCACGAGACGTAAATTCTTTTTTCTTTTTAGAGTATGTGATGGCTCTTAAAACTCCACCAAATACTATGGTTATCAATGATGATTTTAAAATTGCCCAAAGGTCTGATTCGTTATAGTAAATACTCCAACCAGCACTAAATAACATGGAAGCGCCAAGAAAGATTAAAACATACCCAATTAAATTAAAAACTTGTTTACGGATCATGATTTTGATTTAAATAAATCTTCTGCTTTATCTATACAATCTGGTTTTGTAAATATTAGGAGTTGGTCACCAACTTTTAGTTCAGTGTGGGAATTCGGAATTTTAACAGAACCATCTCGTATTATTGCACCTAAACACATGTTTTCTGGTATTTTTTCTAGTGAATATTTCTTGCGAATATATTTACAATTGGGTTTAATGGCAATCTCGACTGCATCAATTAAAATATCTTCAAAACGTGAAATTGGTAAATCTTGTTGATCACTATGAATAACTTTTAATACTTCATTTACTGCTGAAATATTTTTGCTCACAACAGCATCTATTCCAATTCTACGCACAGATTTTAAATAATTTGAGGTAGTAATGTGCAGGATAACTTGCTTGACTCCAAAATGCTTAACTATAAGGCTAGCTAAGATATTTTTTTGTTCTTCCGCTGTAGCAGCAATAAAGCAATCTACATCAGAAATATTTTCTGCCTCTAAATATTCAATATCCATACCATCGCCATTTAAAAATAAAACATCTGGCATGGATGGACTATACTTAGTAATTTTTTCTTTATCTTTTTCAATTACACGCACATCAAAATCTGCTCGTAAAGATTTAGCAAGTAATCTACCAATTTTCCCTGCACCAAGAATTACAACATTTTTCACTTTAAAAGCTGGTTTGCCTGCCATTTGTTGTATTTTTGGAATATCATTACTTTTTCCAACAAAATAAACAAAATCATTTTTTTGATAAATTGTTTCTTGATGTGGAACAAAACTCTCTTCGCCACGCAATATTACTGCTAGTTTATGGGGTATATATGGATTAGAAATTTCAACATTTTTTACAGATCTACCGATAAGGGGTGATGAAGTTTCTAATTCAATACCTACTAATTTTATATTCTCTTCGGAAAATTCTTGTACTTCAACAGCTGAAGATTGACGTATTAATTTTTCAATTTCTTTTTGTGCAGCTTTTTCAGGGTATGTTACAAAATCTATACCAAATTGAGATGGCTTAACTACTGCATTCTTGTGTGTATATTCTGCATTGCGGAGACGACAAATTACTTTTTTTGCTCCTAAATCTCTAGCAATTTGTGATGCAACTAAATTCACTTCATCAATACGAGTCAATGCAAGTAAATAATCAATTTCATGCATATTTTCTATTTTTTGCAAAATTCTTTGCGATGCACCATCGCCTTCAATAACTCGAGCATCAATTGTGTTTCGAATTCTATCGCATTTTTTCGGAGAAACATCAATAATTGTAATGTCGTAATCTTCCTTACTTAATGATTTAGCAAGGTTAAATCCTACTTCTCCTACACCTATTATAACTATTTTAAGTGACATTTAGCTAAACTTCCCAAAATAACCTTAAGATAATTGGTAATATTACAGGTCATTATAATAGTATTCAAATAAATTTTGTTTAATAAAAAAGCCCTTGCAACAAACAAGGGCTTTTAAACAACCTTAAATATTAAACGAAATATTTATTTAAGTAAAGTCATTGTAATGGTATCTGTAAAACCAGGAGCAGTTAACTTAGCAAGGTAACGTCCACTTGCAACATTTGATGCATCCCACGAAATACTATAAGCATCACTTTGTGCTTGCAAATGCGAATTAACCAATGTTGTTACTTCACGACCCATTATATCATAGATTACCAATGAAACTTCACCACTTTGACTTAAATTGAAATTAATTTGTGTTGTAGGATTAAAAGGGTTTGGGAAATTTCCTTTTAATTCAGTTTTAACTGGTAGTTCTGTGTCTGACATGTCAACTTCAAAAGAAGCAGTTGAAACAGCTAATTGAGCACCATGTTCTCCAGCAACAGTAATTTCATTAAGTTCTACAGTGCTTGTGCCTGTAAAATTATTAACAGTTTTAAAGTCAAATTCAACAATGTTTGCAATATTTCCTGAATTGACATCTATTATTTTATCACCCTGAAGACTAAACATTACAACTCGTGCATGTCCATCTTCTTTAATTTTGCTATACACATTTACTCCTTCAACAGATGAAGAAATTCCATCTTCAGTAAGTTGTAATGCATTTGCATCATATTTAACATCAAACTGTATTCCAAACACATCAGAATCTGAATCGATTGCTAAACTGACTACATCTGAACCAGATGCTGTTAGGTTTGCTGAATTTAATGTTAGATTTGCTTGACCACTAAAAATAAATGATACGGCAACTAATGTTGTTATATATAAGGTTGTCTTCTTCATTTTCTTACTCCTTTTGGTTTATTGGGTTAACTACTCTATCGATAACTTAGTGTAATTATTAAATTAATGCAAACAAAATTTATCATAATTTTTGTAACAATATATTACAAGATAAGTTCCATTTTTAGAACTAATCACAAATCCGTTTAATATTTGCTCCTAATTTACTAAATTTTTCTTCAATATTTTCATATCCTCTATCAATATGATATACACGTGATATTTGACTTTCACCATCTGAAGCTAAAGCGCCAAGAATTAATGAAGCACTCGCTCTAATATCTGTTGACATAACGGGAGCTCCTGTTAACTGCTTAACTCCTCGTATATCCGCTTTGTTTTTAGTTAAACGAATATTTGCTCCAAACCTATTCAATTCTGGGATATGGGTAAATCTATCAGTATAAATATTATCAATTACATGTGAATTCCCTTCAGCTAGAGTCATCAATGCAATCCACTGTGCTTGCAAGTCAGTTGGAAATCCTGGATATTCTTCTGTTGTAATATCAAATGGTTTAATATTTTTTCCAGATTTCACGTAAATTGTATTGTTTTCTGGGATAACAGCGGAACCAGTTTCTATAAGTGCATCTGTAACAAAGTTTAAATGATTTGGATCAACATTATGAAGTGTAACTTCTCCCCCGGTAATTGCGGTTGCAATCATAAAGGTACCTGCTTCAATTCTGTCGGGTATAATGTCAAACTCAAAATCACCTCTCAATGATTTTCCACCATTAATTGTAATATTCTCTTTACCAATTCCATCAATTGAAGCACCCATTTTGACTAAAAATTCTGCAAGTGAAGCAATATCTGGCTCACATGCTGCATTTGATATTTTAGTGCACCCTTCTGCTCCAACTGCAGCCATTAAAGTATTGCCTGTAGCACCAACACTTTTTTTGGTGAAATTAATATCAGCACCTTTCATTTTACCTTTGGTAATAATATTGCCATGATCTAAAATTATATTAGCACCCAAATCTTCGAGTGCCTTTAAATGAAAATCTACTGGACGTGGTCCCCAAGCACACCCTCCCGGCAATGATACTTTAGCATAATTAAACCTACTCATAAAAGGTCCCAATACATAAAAAGAAGCACGCATTGTTTTAACTAAATCATACGGGGCTTCCGGAGTATCACAATGTGTTGTATCAATTTCTAGAGTGTTATTCTCAAAATAAACAGTTGCTCCAACCATCTCCATCAATCTACACATTGTTCTTGTATCACGTAAATCAGGTACGTTATTTAAAGTATATTTCCCAGGAGCAATAATACATGCTGTGATAATAGGTAAAACTGCGTTTTTAGCACCACTTATATAGACATCGCCATGGAGTGGTTTTCCTCCATTAATAATAATTTTATCCATTGTTTCCTTTAATCATTAATTGTGCTTGCTGTAAACTAGATTTAGTTATTTCTTCTCCGCATATTAAAGATGCAACTTCAGTTAATCGTTCATCTTTGCATAATTTTTTTGCAAATGCAGATGTTCTTCCATTTTTTTCAGATTTATACACTTTTATGTGATGTATTCCTTTTGAAGCAATTTGTGGAAGATGAGAAATGCAAATTATTTGGTGACTTTTCCCTAATTTAGAAATTACTTTTCCTACTTTTTCAGCAGTAATTCCAGATATCCCAGTATCAATTTCGTCAAAGACCAAAGTGTTTGTAGTATCTTTGTCCTGCATTGCCATTTTTATTGCTAGCATAAATCTAGAAATTTCTCCACCAGAAGCAATTCTAACAAGGGGCTTTAAAGATTCACCTAAATTTGTTGAAATATAAAATTCACATTCATCTATCCCTTTTTCTGTGATTAACTCATCAGGATTCTTTGCAAACTTTATTGTAAATTTAGAATGAATCATATCAACTTCTTTTAAATTTGATAATATTTTATTTTCTAATTTCTCAGCAATTATTTTTCGATGATTTGACAGTGATTTTGCATCTTTAATTAAATGTTTCTTTTTTACTAATAACTTCTTATTCAATTTATCTAATTCTATACTCCTACTGTTCATCGTTGATAATGAATTTATAATAGATATTTTATAGTCTAATACTGTTTGCATTGACCCACCATATTTGCGTTTAAGCATTTCAACATGTGATAGTTTCTCGCTTAACTGGTCAAGTTTTTCATTATCAAAATGGATGGTGTTTTTAAACGATGTAGCATCAGCTATAACATCAGCTAATTCGATCTGAGTAGATTGTAATCTGTCAGAAAGTATTTTTAATTTAGGTTGAGTATCAGAAAACTTTTCTAACTCTCTTTTGTTTTTTGTGATTACTCCAACTACAGAATGTTCTCCATTTAGTAATTCTTCTTCAATGTTTGTTAACTGTTGAATAATTTCGGTTGCATTTACTTGTTGCTCATATTCTTGAGATAGGTTAATATCACTATTTTCTGATAATTCAAATAATTCTAATTCCTGTAGTTGAAAACGAAACAGTTCTTCTTTCTCTTGCAATTCCTTTGAAGTATTTTTAAGTGAATCTAGTTTATTTAATAGAGACTTTACCTGTGAAAAGGATTTTTGAAATTGTTGAAGTAGATTGCAATTTTCACTAAAAGAATCTAAGTAATGCAAATGATTATTAGTGTCGAGTAAAAATTGTTGGTCATGTTGCCCATGCATATCTACAAAGTTGCCAATCGCAAGTCGCAATTCTGAAACTGATACTGGTGCATCATTAATAAATGAACGTGATGAGGCATACTTGTCAAACACTCTTCTTACTGTAATTACTTTCCCATCTTTAGAAAACACTCCTTCAACAAATGCTCTTGCTTCACCAGTTCGAATTGAATCTTTATTAAATCGTGCACCCAATAAATATTTAACTGCATTAATTAATATTGTTTTCCCAGCACCAGTTTCACCCGTAACAATGTTTAATTCATTGGAGAAATCTATAGTAATATTTTGGATGATGGCAATATTTTCAACTGTTAATTGTTGAAGCATCAAAATTTACTCCGTAAAAAAGCACCACATAATCCTCCAGAAATATCAGCTATTGCATCGTAAATGCTGGGAATTCTTTGCGGGGTGAAATGTTGAAATATTTCATCAACTATAGGAAATAACAATAAAAACAACAAAGAATACATCCACTCTCGTTTTGAAATAGTATCAATTTTGATTGCATTAATCATCAAAAAACCCAACAATAGATATTCACTAAAGTGAATAATTTTATCATATTTCCATAAAGAACTGATAAATCCTAGTCGACTTCCTGGAATACTTGATACAACAATTATTAAGACTAAATACAAAAAGAATATCCATGTTTTATATGAGTTAATATTCATTGAGATAACTTCCTATAACTTTTGGAATTAAATCAATTAAATCAGATGCAATCAATCCAAATTCAGATTCATTTTCTGAATACATATTAGAGATATCTGCATGCAAATAGCTTCCTAAAATTGCTGATTGATCAAGAGAATAGCCTTGCGAAACAAAACTAGAAATCATACCCGATAACACATCACCAGTTCCTGCTGTTGCTAAAAGCGAATTGCCATGTGAAACAATTGAAATTTCACCTTTTGATGATACAATAATACTTGAATTTCCTTTTAAAATTAATACTCTACCATCTAATTGGTTAATTATTGATTTTACTGTCGATATTGGGTCGTTTTGGACATCTTCTTTTTTTATATTAAACAATTTGCAAAATTCACCAATATGTGGAGTTAATATTGTTTTTTTAGGTAGACTACTAATATTTATCAGGTTTTCTATAATGGGTTGAAACCCTGATGCATCCAATACAAGTTTTCCATTGAATTTTAGTAATACTTCATTAACGCATTTCACAGCATTTGTTTCAGTAGAAAGCCCTGGACCAACCAATAAACAGTCAGCCCAACTGATAGTATCATTAATTAATTTATTATCTGCATCGACAATATAGCCATACTCACCCTCAACAGGAACTGAAATTATTTCAGGGATTGTATTTTCAATAATTGAGTTAATTTTTGATGGGATAATTAGCTTTGCAATTCCAGTCCCTGTTCGCAGACACGCTTTACTAGCTAAAATTGAAGCACCACTAAATCCTTCCGAACCAGAAAATAAAGCCAGCTTACCACGAGAGTACTTATGTGCATAAAATTCAATTGGTTGTAAACTTTTTGTTACATACGTATCTGTAACTAGCGAAATTGATAAATTTGCCAATTCATCGTTAAATCCAATATCTAAAACAAATAATTCACCTGAATAAATTTTACCTTTGTTTAACAAATGTCCAACTTTCGGGTACCCCATTGTTAATGTCACATCCGATGAAACTGCTATTCCTTTTATATTTCCCATATCACAATCAATTCCTGATGGAATATCAATCGAAATAACAAATTCTATGTTATTTATGGCACGAATGCAATCAACATATTTGCCCTCTATATCTCTTGAAAGACCAATTCCAAATAAGCCATCGAGTACAATTGAAAATTTTTCAAATTCAAAGTTACGAGCATAATCGCATATAGTGTTTTGAGGAATTTGATAATCATTAAACACCCAATTTGCTTTTATTGTTTCATCTGATAATAAGAGTGTAGAATTAATTCCAAATTTTAATAAATAATAATGAGCAATAATTCCATCACCACCATTATTTCCCATTCCAGCAACTACTAAAACTTTTTTTTCAAATGGACGAGAAATATATTCTAAAATAAATTCAGCAATACTTTTCCCCGCATTATCCATAAGTTTTCTTTCAGAAATATACTTGGATTCAATACAATTTGCATCTAATTTTTGAGCAGAGGTTTTACTTAGTACTGGTATCATTTTGTAATTTCTAAAATCGCAGTTGCGGTTGCATAATTATCTGTATGTGAAATAGAAACAGTTATTTTAGTATTATGAATAATATTATTTTTTAATTCTACAAATGGAATTCCAGTTGCATCATTTAAAATGGATATATGATTTACAGGGATTGTATCTATAATTTTAGATGATAAAATTGCTTTTTTTATAGCTTCTTTACCAGCATACTTACCAGCAAAATGGATACTAGGTTGTTGTTTTTGCGAGCAATATTCAATTTCTGGTTCAGTATAAATATGAGGCAAAAATGTGTCACTTTTAGTTGAAACTAATTTTTCAATTCGTCTTACTTCAACAATATCTGTTCCAACAAACAACATTATTTATTTGATTCTTGTACAATAGAAATAAGTTCTTTAATGTCATGTAAATCAAAATCAGCACCAGAAATTTGAGTAGCAAATGTATCACCATATTTTGCAAATGCCGTTTGCATCCCTACTTCTTTGGCTCCAATGACATCACGTTCTGGCCAATCACCAACCATTAATGCGTCTTTAGGTTCTATTTCTAACATTTTAATCACTTTTTTGAATGGTTCCGGTGACGGTTTGTGAAAACCCGTATCATCAAATGTAACTACAGCATCGAATTGATGATGCAAATTAACAGAACATATTCTAATCCAAGCTTCTCGACTTGGTGCATCTGACACCACAGCTAATTTTAACCCCATTTTTGAGAGAGCAATTAATGTACGCACTACATTAGGATATAAAATAAGAGATGCTTCCTTTGCTTTTTTGTATGCAACAATTCCTGAAGCCAATATTTTATAATCCATATGACCAATTTCTTTGATTATAAATTCGTTTAGAACTTCTTGATGTTCGTAACCTTTATCATCGTAAATAGAATAAATTTCTTTTCTGGATTCAATTGGGTCAATCTCCAAACCTGCTTCAATCATTCCATAAATAGCTGCATCAACTGCCATGGATTTCATTTTCATGAAATCCATTAATGTATTGTCTAAGTCAAATATTACTGCTTTTATCATATCATAAAATAAATAAAAAGGGCAAATTACTTTGCCCTTTTTTTAGTTAGTTAATTAAATTTTCTTATTGTCCTCGATTAATCATATCTATTTCATACTTAGCAGATTTTCTCCAATTTTTGTCTTTTGTAGCTTTTTCAAAAGATGCTAAGGCAGCTACTTTATTACCCAAAGCTTTTTCAGTAACACCTAACTCAAAATGTGCAGCAGCATAATTACTTTTAATTTTAATGCATGATTTTGCAGCATTTTTTGCATCTTCATATTTCCCTAAAACATTAAAGGAACTGGATAATCTATAAAAAGCAGTATAAGATCTTGAGTCATATTTTGTTGCCTGAAAATAATTTTCGATTGCTAATTCATGTTTGCCTAACTGTGAAAATGCAACACCCAAGGTTTCATACGCTTTTGAATATTCAGTATTCGAATTAATGGCATTTTGGAGCGCACTTTGAGCACCAGACAAATCACCTTTACTCATCAATGCTGAACCAAGAGAATAGTATGCCCGATCATAATTTGGATTTACTTTAATAGCTTGTTTATACCATTCAATTGAACCATCTCTATCACCTTGCTTCTTATAAACATCACCCATCATTTTTAATGCTTGATAGTGATTTTCATCTAACTGAATATTTTTTTCAAGATGCACTTTAGAGTTAGCATAATCACCAATTCGATACAAGGTTTTTGCTAATCTAAAAATAGCGTCAGTATAATCTGGTAGATATTGAATTGCCTGTTGATAAAACTCAATAGCTGAATAATACTCTTTACGTTTATATTCAGTATCACCATTTTTAGTCATAGTTTGTGCAATAGATCTTACTGCTACAAAGTATTTTTCTTCGAACCTATTTAATCCCTGTGCTTTTTTATAATTTTCAACAGCTAAGTCAAAATTATCAATTTGTTTATAAACAAGTCCAAGAGTATAATAAGTAAGAGCATTATTTGGATAATCTTTAACTATTTCCTGATATTCGCTTATACTTTCTTCAGCATAACCACTATCAAAAGTTTTCTTTGCATTTTTTAACGCAGTTCTGTACTCATTAAGATGATTCCATAAATCTCTATATTCTTTATTTTTAGGATCTAATTCAATAGCTTGATTATATAATTCATTTGCTTTATCTAAATTATCTAAAAGAATTGCTAAATTTGCTCCTATAATTAAAGCATTAACATTGTCTGAATTTTCTGCAATAATAGTATCAACCATTTCAAATGCTTGCTGATTTTCACCAGCTTCTTGAAGTAAGGTAACTTCATTAAGTTCAGCATTGAAACCAAAACAAATTAATGTAATTAAGAATAATGTTTTTTGCATAATATTTCCTTTAATTTAAGTGCTGAAGGCGGGACTTGAACCCGCACGAGATTGCTCTCACTGCCCCCTCAAGACAGCGTGTCTACCAATTCCACCACTTCAGCAGAAGTGATGATTATTAGCTATTCAGAATCAGTTTTTGCTTCTTCTACTGGTGCTGTTTCCTCTGACGCTGGTAATGCGTCTGTTGGAATTACCAATTCAGCATTTCCTTTATTTCTACTTAATGTAGATTCATTAGACATTTTAAACGTAGAATGTGGGTTGTCAATCATATTAATAGTAATTGCTAGAGCCATAAATGTAAATGCCAATACAGATGTTATTTTTAACAACAATTTATCTGCACCTTGTCCGCCAAATGCAGCATGCATTGCATTACCACCCATTGCTGTTCCCATTCCACCCGTCTGGCTTGATTGTAGTAGAATAATTCCAACTAACATCAAACAAACCAATACAAAAATAAATACTGCTACTCCATATAACACGATTTAACTCCTTATAATTTATCTAAAATTTCACTAAAACTATCAACATTCAAAGATGCACCCCCAATCAGGAATCCATCAACATCTTTAATTTCTGCCAATTCTTTGGCATTGTTTGGATTAACACTTCCGCCATACAAAATCGATATTGCATTTGCATTAAACCCAATTTTTTCTAATATGTTTCGAACTAAAATATGCGTTTCAGAAACCATTTCTAGTGTTGCTACTTTTCCAGTTCCAATTGCCCATACTGGTTCATACGCAATAACTACCTTTTGTTCATGTGGTAAATCTATATTTAGAAATGCTGAAGATAGTTGTTGCTCCAGCACCTTTTTGGTTAACTCAGATTCTCTTTCCTCTTGAGTTTCACCAATACATAAAATAGGTATAATTGATGAAATCTTAATAGCATTAATTTTACTTTGAATAACATCATTAGATTCTCCAAAAATATGTCGTCTTTCTGAATGCCCTAAAATACAATATTCAACATCAATATCCTTTAGCATATCAATAGAAATTTTACCTGTATATGCACCAGAATTCTCAAAATAAACATCTTGTGCACCACTACAATATGGAGTTTTTTCTAAAATATTTGAAATAGAATAAAGAGAAGTATATGATGGACATAAAACAACTTTTGCATGGTCACTTTTAAATTGTTTGCCTTTAAATTGGTTTGCAAATTCAATCCCATCTGAGTTTGTCATGCACATTTTCCAGTTAGCTATACAATACTGTATTCTATTGTTTTTCATTTTAATACCTCAAATGCTGGGAGTAATTTCCCGCTCAATAATTCGAGAGATGCACCACCACCTGTTGAAATATGTGAAAATCCAGTATTTAAACCTGAATTTTCCAACGCTGTTGCAGTATCACCACCCCCAATAATTGTTACTGCACCATCATCACACATATCTTGAATATTGGATGCAATATCTTGAGTTCCCGTTGCAAATGCTGGTATTTCAAACACGCCCATAGGTCCATTCCATACAATTGTTTTTGCTGACTCTAAAATCATGGAATAATTCATACAGGTTTCAGGACCAATATCAAAACCCATTTCATCATCTTCAAGTTCATCTAATGATGCAACCCGCCAGGGAGATTCATCTTCCATTCCGGGAGAAGCAACCACATCAACTGGCAAAACTATTTGTACTTTTTTAGATTTAGCTTTTTCTAAAAGAGTTGTTGCTATTTCTAAATTTTCTTCATCCACTAAAGAACCACCTACATTTTTACTCTGAGCTTTTAAGAACGTAAAAGCCATTGCTCCGCCAACAAGAATATAATTTGCAGCTTCCATCAATTGTTCAATCAATTCAATTTTACCAGAAATTTTAGCACCTCCTATAATTACAACATAGGGTTGGGTTGGGTTTGCTAGAGATTCTGAAAGGTATTTCCATTCTTTTTGCATTAAAAATCCAATTGCAGTTTCGTTCATAAAATTAACAACACCCACATTTGAAGCATGTGCTCTATGGGCGGTTCCAAATGCGTCATTAATATAAATATCAGCATGTTGGGCTAATTTTTTTGCAAAAACGTCAACATTTTTGGCTTCACCTTCATAAAATCTTAAATTTTCTAATAGATGTATTTCACCTTTTTGCATACTTTGCGATAAACTTATTGCCTCATCAGAAATGCAATCTTCAGAAAACATTACTTCTTTTTGTAGTAATTCTTCTAAATGAAATGCTACAGGACTTAACGACATAGATTCTACAATTTTACCTTTTGGACGGCCTAAATGCGACATTAAAACAACAGATGCACCATTATCTATACAATATTTAATAGTTGGGATGCTCGATTTTATGCGAAAATCGTTTACAACCTCGCTATTTTCAATAGGTACGTTAAAATCAACGCGTATAAGCACTCGCTTGCTTTGCAATTCTAAATCAGTTAAATGTCTCATTTTTGAGTTTCCATAAAGCCAAGAAATTTACAACTTTTCTAAAATAGAATAAACCACTTATTCTGAACAATAAAAATAATATTTACGTATCTATAATTGGAGTTGCTAGAGTAAAAACACCTATTAGTTTACACCCATTATATTTTAGAGATTGTGCACATGCACTTGATGTAGCTCCAGTTGTTAGCACATCGTCAACAAGCAAAATATTGCCACTTAAATTTTGTTCAGACCGAAATGCATTATGTACATTTGCTCTGCGTTCAGTAATGTTTAATTTGGTTTGCGTGTTAGTATAATGTGTTCGTTTAAGAAGTTTTGTATTAATTGGGATGTTATAATTATCTGAAATTTTCTGCGCAATTACTTCAGCTTGATTAAATCCTCTTTCTCTAAATTTTACTCTATGTAGTGGAATTGGTACAATGAGTGAGTAGTTTTCAATATCAAAGCAATTATTATCAAATGCTACATCAAATAAATTAGAAACAACTATTTTAAATTGGTGATATTTTAAATGATGAATACATTCTTGCACCATTGAGCTAAACCAAAGCAATGACAGTGCTTCATCTAAATAATCACTGGTTTTTAATTCACCTACCCAATTTCCTAAATTAGTTTTTTCGAGGTTACTTTTCAAACACAGTCTGCAAAATAAGGACTCTTTTGGTTTAAGTGCTACTTCACACTCATTGCAAAACTGTGGATACACTAAATTCTCAATTTGAGACGAATATTTTGATTTAAAGGACAAATTTCTTCTTTCTGTAATAAATAAATTTAACAAAGTCTTTATGGTTATTCAATAATAATTTTAAATTCTTTATGACAATGCTTAATATTCTTAAATATTTCAATAAAAGATACCATTCTAGATCACTAAGAACTCGTGAATTAAAGTTTATGCTTAATTGGTGGTTACCGTTTGTGTTTAATAGAATAAAAATACAATATATTTCAGAGGATTTTAAAACTGTTAAAGTACTGCTAAAGCGATCATTTTGGAATCAAAATCCAGGTAAAGCAATTTGGGGAGGTGCCATTTTTAGTGCAACTGACTCTTTTTACCCCATCATGCTAAAACAAATAATGATTAAACAATTTGATATACCTACTGATGTATTTACAAAGGCAACTAACGTGCAATATTTACGTGAATCAAAAACTGATATTACCTTTAACTTTGAAATTAATGAAGTTGACATTAAACAGGTTCATGAAGATTTGATTGAAAAACAAAAACATGATAATTGGTACAGAGTGATTGGACAAGATACAAATGGAAAAACATGCATTCAAGCAGATATTCAAGCATATTTACGGTGTAGAAAATAAAGGAATAAAAATGAAACTTAAAACTTATACTGCAATATTAATTGGACTATTTTCAATAGCATTTTCTCAAGGTACTTGGATGTGGACAAAGCAAGTACATTCTGAATTAGAGTGGAAAACAATTTCAACTGAACATTTTAGAGTTCACTACCATAATGGTATTAAAAACATTGCTGTAGAGGGAGCTAATATTGCAGAAACCGTGTATCCAGAACTATTAGAACAGGTTAATTTAGAATCTACACCAGTTATTGATATTATTTTCACAACAGAAGATGAAATTATGAATGGATATGCAATGTGGACCAACCAAACATTTATCTGGGTTGATCAAAATGATGCTGTAATTTGGCTTGAAAATGGTAAGTGGTTATATCAAGTATTATCACACGAGCTTCAACATATTGTATTTTTTAATAAAGTTAAATCTTGGTTATTAGAGCCTTGGGGAATGTTACTTTCAAAAACTCCAGGGTGGTTTGTGGAAGGATTAGCTGAATATATGACAGAAAAGTGGAGACCACATAGGGCTGACATCTCCCACAAATATCATATTTTAACAAATACAGCTGAAAAAATGGATCCACATTATGATGGTTATTCAAAGTTACTTTTGTTTGCAGAAGAATATGGTGACTCGTCTCTAATAAAGTTGCTGGAGTATCGTGATAAACTAAATTTGTTTAATTTTGAAAAAGCATTTAAAGAAACAACTGGAAAATCCATTAGCAATTTTAATGAACATTGGCGACGTACGATGAACACTTATTATTATGGCTATATGGCTCAAAAAGAATCCTATGAAGATATTGGGATAGTAACATCACTTCCTGTAAATAAACAACGTGGCTTCTCTTTTTCACCAGACAGTTTAAATATTGCAATTATAGGCAAAATGGATGATGGACAATCTGATCAATCTTTAATCATTGCAAAACAAGATACTACAAGTAAAAAAGACAAAGGATTCAAATTGTTCTGGTGGATAAAAAAAGAAGAAAGAATCGTAGATTCAACTGAAAATAAAGAATCCAGCAAACCACATTATAATAAAACTGAAATTGATTTTGGTCGTTTCCATTCAAGTATGAGTTGGAATCAAAATAGCAATAAACTTGCCTATGCAAAATATCATTTTTCTAAGAATTCTTCAATGGTGTATGATATTTCAGTGTATAATACCGAAACGAAAGAGCATACATGGATTACAGAAAACATGCGTGCTACTTATCCAATCTGGTCAAACGATAATAAAAGTATTGTATTTGTTTCGCATAAAAACAGCAATTCAAATTTGTTTGGTATAGATTTAACATCAAACAAGATAACTCAGTTAACACATTATACAGGAGATAACCAAATTCTAACTCCAGCATGGTCACCCGATGGGAGACAAATTGCATTTGCACGTTCGGGACAAGATGGACAAACAAATGTTTACTTATTAGATTTGTTTAGTAAAGAAATTACTCAACTAACACATAACTCAGAAGTTGAATTTTCACCAGTTTGGCATTCTTCAGAAAATAAAATTTATTATACCTCGCATGCAGGAAATACACCCAATATTGTTGAACTTGATTTAGAAAGTCTAACAACAATACCACGAACAGATATTGGCGGTGTTTTACAAACCGTTCAATGGAATCCGAAAGGCAATACCCTTATCGCAAAAACTTTAGGTGATGTGGATTCTTCACGTATTGTTTTTGTTGATGTAAATCGGGAAATTACTACTTCTCCATTATCAATTCGGAAAGATTACACCTCTTGGATGAGTAAATCCCCAAATGTTTTGTTAACAGAATTTGACAAAATCAAACCAACTGATATTATTAGTGATCAACCTTATAAATTTTATAAACATCCAAAACACATGACATCATTTTTACTACTTGCGGATACTCCTTTTGGGTTTTCTCAATGGAGCGATCCACTAGGGAAGCATATATTTTCTATAATCGCTGGGACAACAGATTATTCATTAGATATCCCCTATTATCTAATTTCTTACACAAATGCACAACATGGTCCATTATGGGGAGTTAATTATTTTCACAATTTAAACTGGCAGTATCGATTATATGATGCTAGCCCAAATGGCGGAATGTGGGAAAAATTTGATGGGTCACAAATTTGGGCGATTTTTCCATTTGCTTCAGAAAACAATATGCATATTTCGCATTCTTTAATGACAGAATTTACATTCTTTGAACGAGATTTCTCCTTTGCAAAAGACCCCCTCGAATATAATGATTTAATTTCTACTCCAGACGGATTTATAGAACCCGAATCTGGTGCGGAAGGCGTGTTATCATTAACTTGGAAATTTGTGAATAGACGAGGTCATAAACAAAATGTTTCGCTACCTCGAAACGGATATGGTATATCTGTTAAAATGGATTTTGCTGATGATTCGTTTTATGGTGATTTTATTTACCAACGATACACCATTGATTCATTCTCTAATGCTCCATTAGGACCATTAACACTGTATGGTAGATATAAATTTCAAACATTAGGTGGAACACCACCAAGTCAAGAATATATTGGTTTTACAGAGGATATTCCCATTTATTTTCCAGGTCAAGGAACATTGGGTTGGTTTGAAAATATGAGTCCCAGAGGTTGGTCTGGCGATGTAGTGTTTGGAGATAAAATACATTTTTCAACACTGGAACTACGATTTCCGCTCATGCCTAGTTTACCTATTAATATACTTGGTATAACGCTAGGAGATATTACAGGTGCAGTAATTTCAGATTATGGTCGCGTATGGGGTTTTGACAATGATACCGAAATTATTACAGCCGGATATGAAGCTAAAATCGCATTAAAGTTAGGAAGTATCCCTTTCTTCTTTTTATCTGTTGGTGAAGCTCAAGAAATTGAAAATTGGGAAAGTAATAAAGAACCTACCTCCTATGTTAGATTCGCCCTTATTAATCCATTTTAGATGCAAATTTACTTAAAAACTCATTACCTGTTGGATCAAATCCTTCTAAGTCTTTTAATGTTTTATTTTGAAATAAATTTACAAACTTAGATTTTGTTTCTTCCCAATGATTGTGGATTGGACATGGATTATGTGTGCCACATTTACCTAAACCTAAAATGCAAGTGTTAAGAAAATCTTTATCCTCAAACGGTCTTACAATTTGAATCAAAGTTATTTTATCAGATGTCTTGCCTAGCCTGATTCCACCACTTGGACCTCTGAATGACTTTAAAATATTTTCTTTAATCAGTGTATTAGCAATTTTAGCTAATTGAAAATAAGGAAGCTCCAATTCTTTTGCAATATCTTTGATATGAAAATATTCTTGGATACTTTTAAATTCATTTACATAAAATACAAGCCTAATTGCATTTTCTGAAGATTTTGACAACAACATATAATACTACCTCAATATCTTAAATAATTTAATATTATTAGAATACATTGTGATACAGATATTTTTATCCTTTTGTTATTTTTTTACAGATATTATTAATTGGGTTACATTGCATTAATATTTTAAATTTTATGATAATAATTTCATCAATTTTATTTTATAGGAGAAGTAAATGGTAGATCTTCAAGCAGTTAAATCAAATAAAACTATATTATCAAAGGTTTGGATTGGGATCATAATTACTATTATTGGGTTCGTGATAGTAATTAATATAATGAGTAGCCAAATGAACAAACATACTTATTCTTCTCCGTATATTTCACAAAAAGAAGATTCAACACCCTTATCTCGAGCAATTCCATCTACACCATCAGAAGAATCGGTATCAGCAATGATTTCTAATCATGAAATTACAACTTTAACTAATGAAGCAAGTTTATCTTCGGGAAAGGTAGTTTACGATAAAAATTGTTTAGCATGCCATGGACCAAGTGGCGGTGGTACTGTTGGACCAAACTTAACCGATGAATATTGGGTACATGGGGGTTCAATACAAGATATTGTAAAAATAATCAATGAAGGGAATTTAGCTAAAGGTATGATTGCATGGGAATCTACCTTATCTGCTGAAGAAATTTTGCAAGTTGCAAGTTTCATTTTATCACTTCAAGGTTCAAATCCTGTTAATGGTAAAGCTCCTGAAGGTGAAAAGTTTTAAACATAAACGCGAGTACGTAAATATCTAAATCCTAAAGTATAACAGCTAAATATTTCTTAGCTATTTACTTTCAAAATATTGTTTTATAACTTCTTGGAGAACAGTTATAGCTGTGGGTAGAGCAAGTTCGTGAGAATCAAATAAGGGGGTATGGATGTCTGTGCTATTTTCCATTGCACTGCCAATTCGTAAATATGCTCCTGGAATTTGCTCTAAATAATATGCAAAGTCTTCCCCACCCATACTAGATTCTGCTAATATTTCTAAATTATCACTTCCAATTGCATTATTCGTTGAAGACATTATTATATCTGTTAATTTTTTATCGTTTGCAACACCCGGTGAAGAATAAGGAATTGACCACGAAATTTCTGCCTCTGTAAATTGTGCTACACTTTTAAGAGTTTCATCAATAATTTTGTGAAGTTTATCTTCCAGTTCACTATTTAAAAATCGAAGTGTGCCTTGAAGTTTTATTTCTTCGGGGAGCACATTGAATGCATGTCCACCATTTATTTGACCAAAAGCCAATACAACTGGGTCTTGTTGGTCAAGGTGATGTCTAATTGCTTCTTCAAGAGTTATAATTAAATGTGCTTGTGCCCAAATTAAATCAACAGATTCTGCGGGTCGAGAAGTATGCCCGCCTGGACCTTTTATGTTTATTTCAATTTGTTGAACGGTGGCAGCCATGGGACCATATTTAATTCCAACTTTACCAGCTGGTAATTTCGGAAATACATGTGCCCCAATGATATGATCTACATTCTCAATTGCACCTCCATTAATCATTGCAATTGCACCTCCAGGAGCTTGTTCCTCGGCAGGTTGAAAAATGAATCGAACATTACCATTCAGTTTAATAGCATTGTCTTGCAGATACTTTGCAACACCTAATATAATTGCCATGTGAATATCATGACCACAAGCATGCATAATTCCATCATTAATCGAACAATATGGTACATCGTTTGCTTCTTGAACATATAGCCCGTCCATATCACATCGAATCGCCAAAGTAGGACCAGCTGAATGACTATAATCACAAGTGAATCCTGTTACCATTTCAGCAGTTTGATTCACTTTATAATTATAACTTTTCATTAAGCGTTGCAAATATCGTGATGTTTTAATTTCTTTAAATCCAATTTCAGGATGTTGATGCAACCATCTTCTATGTTGTATAATATCTTGAATATTATTATCTAGCCAATTCTTAATCATAAATCCCTTTTTTCAAATCTTGAACTGCCAAATCTAAAACATCTTCAAATTTATTTTGTTTGTTATATGTCACAATCTGTTTTTTATATGGTGCCAAATTATTTTGTGCTAAACTTTCTAATCTTTTCAAATTTTTAGTACAATTTAATTCTTGTGCAATCGGTAATAATATTTCAATAGTTTCGGTAATTGCATCTTTTAGGAGTTGTTGATTGCCATCATTATCAATAATAATATCAGCATCAATTCCAAATCGTGTGGCTCTCCATTTATTTTCTTTAATCACCCATGGGTCTAAAAGTTGTAACTGTGTACCATCATCGTAATGGTGAGATAGTCCAACAACCAAACATTGAGTGAACGCTGCTAAATCTGTAATTTCTTGCAAAGAAGGAACACTGTCAAATACACGAATTTCCACTGTTCCATATCCAGGATGTGGTCGAATATCCCACCATACTTCTCGAATAGATTCAATTGTATTTGCACGTTGCAACGATCGCATAAATTTTTGAAATTCACTATAATTTCGTAATTGTGGTGGTAAACCTGCAGTCGGCATTCCTTCAAATATTTTTGTTCGAGTGGAAGCCAATCCAGTCTTCTCTCCGTCAAAATAAGGAGAATTTGCTGACAATCCAATCATATGGGGAATGTATCGTGTTAAGCCGTTTGTAATTGCAATTGCTTTTTCTCCTGATTCAACGCCTATATGTACGTGAACTCCTGTTATTAACAATCTTCTTAGTGGCCATTGCATTCGTTCTAAAAAATGTAAATATCTATCAGTTTTAGTTACAGATTGATCTTTCCATCGAGAAAATGGATGTGTTGCAATTGACACTAATTTATATCCCAATTTTTCAGATACTTGAAGTACATTTTTTAATCGATTTTGCAAATCAACATATACTTCATCTACATTGCTACAAATTCCAGTATTAACTTCAATTATAGAATCAAGTAATTCATCTTTTATATGTATATCATCTTGAAAATGATCTAGGATTTGGGATGCACCAGAAGTTAATTCTAATGTATCAGTATCGAGAATTTGTAGCTCAACTTCTACCCCTATTGTGGGGTTCGCAGAACCATTAAAATAAATTCTTTCGCGACTCAATTATTGACCTAAAATACCTACTAAAGTTTCAAAATATGAATGTTTTAATTTCTCACGTTTAATATTTATCAAATCATTAATTACTAAAGAACTTGTTGAATTAACACGTCCAATTGTCTGTGTATGTACATTTAATTTTTGTGCAAGAAGAATTAAATCATGTAGCCTAGATTCTTCAATTGTAATTATGATTAAACTTTGACATTCACCAAAAAGTAATTCATCATTTCTCAATTTTCTATCAATGTCTAACTTCGCACCAATATTTTCTTTAGCATTTACGATTGACTCAGAAATATTTACTGCTAATCCCCCATCGGAAATATCATGAGCAGATTTAACTATTCCCAAGTTTATTGCTTCAAGGCATAATTCTTGAACACGCATTTCTAATTCAATATTCAATGGCGGGATGGGACCTTCAATTTTATTATGGATCGTTTTCAGATATTCTGAACCACCCAAACATCCATTTAAAGCACCCAATGTTACAATAAAATCACCATCATCTTTAAATTCTGATGTTACCATTTTAGAAGCATCTTTTATCTCACCAACCATTCCAATAACTGGCGTTGGATACACAGCAGAATCAACAGTTTCATTATAGAAGCTAACATTACCCCCAGTAACGGGTGTATTCAATGCTCGACACATTTCACCCATGCCCGAAACTGCTTCTTTAAACTGCCAATATACTTCTGGATCATTTGGGTTACCAAAATTCAGACAATTAGTTATTGCCAAAGGTTCAGCACCTGAGCAAACTACATTTCGTGCAGATTCAGCCACAGCTATTTGTCCACCTAACCGAGGATTAAGGTACACATATCTTCCATTACAATCTGTGCTCATAGCCAATGCTAAATCGGTTCCTTTAACTCGAACAATTGCTGCATCTCCACCCGGACCTTGCATAGTATTGGTTCGCACTGTGGAATCATACTGACTATACACATATTTCTTGCTTGTAATATTGGGAGAACTCAATAGAGTTAATAGTGTTTCATTGTAATCTTTAGGTTCATCAATTGCATTAATATCACATGCATTTAAATCAGTGAAATAAGCTGGTTCTGTAGCCGGTAAATCATATTGAGGTGCACCACCACCGAGTACAAGTTCTTCCGATGGTAATGTTGCAACTATTTCACCATTAAATTGTACTTCTAGTAATTTAGAATCTGTAACAATACCAACTTCTGTACAATTTAAGTCCCATTTTTTAAAAATAGCTTCCAAATCTTTTTCATGACCTTTTTCGATAACCACTAACATTCGTTCTTGTGATTCAGATAGCATAATTTCATACGGATTCATATTTTGTTCACGAAGTGGTACTTTGTCTAAATCAATTAGAATCCCTGTTTTTCCTTTTGCTGACATTTCAGAACAGGAACATGTTATTCCTGCAGCACCCATATCCTGCATACCAACTAACCAAGGTTGCCGGCACAATTCCAACGATGCTTCCAATAATAGTTTCTCTGTAAATGGGTCTCCAACTTGCACATTGGACCGCTTTGATTCTGTTTCTTCTGTCAATTCAACCGAAGCAAAGGTTGCTCCATGGATACCATCTCTACCTGTGCTTGATCCAACTATAAAAACTGGATTGCCTACACCTTCACATGTTGCACTCGCAACATATTTTGTATCAACTATTCCTAAAGTCATTGCATTAACAAGTGGATTTCCAGAATAGGAATCTTCTATTACAACTTCGCCACCAACAGTTGGAACTCCTAAACAATTTCCATAATCGCCAATTCCTTCGACAACATGGTCAAGAAGAAATCTATTTCTTGATTTTTCGAGTGATCCAAATCGAAGAGAATTCATTGATGCAATAGGTCTAGCACCCATTGTGAATACATCGCGCATAATTCCACCTACACCTGTTGCAGCTCCTTCATACGGTTCAACTGCTGAGGGGTGGTTGTGAGATTCTATTTTAAATGCTGTAGCAATACCATTTCCTAAGTCAACCAAACCTGCATTTTCTTCTCCAGCAGAAACAAGAAGACGCTCGCCATCTCTTGGTAGAGTTTTAAGCATTTTAATCGAACTTTTATATGAGCAATGCTCACTCCACATTACAGAAAATATGCCTAATTCCACATAATTTGGAATTCGACCTAAAATATCAATTATGTGATTATATTCTGATTCTGTTAATCCGTGTTCTTTTGCAACATCCAAATTGACTTCTGGATTTAAATTCACAAGTTCTCCTTAACTTTAAAATTATTAAACCGAAAAATTACAATCATTTACTAATTAATTCTGTTTAGTTTCACAAAATTCTAAAAATACTTTTCTAGTTCGTGCACCATCAAATTCAGCAAAATATATTGCTTGCCAAGTTCCTAAAATAAGTTTGCTATTATTGACAATAATATTGGTAGAATTATTAAACAATGATGTTTTAATATGAGCAGCAGAGTTACCTTCATAATGTTGATAATTATCTTCGAAAGGCACAAGTGTATTAATCGATTTTATCATATCATTTACAACATCAGGATCTGAATTTTCATTAATAGTAATTCCTGCTGTTGTATGTGGGACAAAAACAGTTAGCACACCATTTATCCATTTTTGGTTTAAAACAATATCACGAACAGAGCCTGTTATATCTTTAAATTCAACTATTTGAGAAGTTTCAACAGTTATCTCAACCATTATATCTTCTTAAAATGTGCTGTAAAATGTCGTAAATGTTCTGCTTGATATGTCATATTAAGTGCTGAGATATTCTTTCTCTTATGATATACATTTATTATTGCTTCCACAACATAATCAATATGGCTTTGAGTATATGTACGTCGTGGAATTGCTAGTCGAACTAATTCCATTGGGGCTAATATTTCCTCACCAGTTTCTGGATCTGTTTTGCCAAACATAACCGTACCTATTTCTACAGATCTAATACCTGCTTCTAAATACAATTCGCAAATCAATGCTTGCCCAGGGTATTGTTCTGGCGGAATATGGGGCAACATTGCCTTAGCATCTATATAAACCGCATGACCTCCAGGTGGTTGAACAATTGGTACACCCACATCACTAATTTTTTCACCCAAATATTGGGTAGAAATAATCCTATATTCTAAATAGTTTTCATCCATCGCTTCTCGGAGACCGATAGCAATTGCCTCTAAATCTCTACCAGCTAGTCCCCCGTATGTTGGAAATCCTTCAGATAAAATAAGTAAATCTTTTTGCTGTTGGGCAAGTTTTCCATTATTTGTACATAAAAAACCGCCAATATTAGCAATTCCATCCTTCTTTGCACTCATTGTACAACCGTCAGCATAAAAGAACATTTCAGATACAATACTATCAATTGAAGAATTCGCATATTCAGATTCACGTTGTTTAATAAAATATGCATTTTCAGCAAATCTACAGGCATCAATATAAAAAGGAATTTCGTGTTTTCGAGCTACTTCAGATATTGCACGAATATTTGCCATTGAAACAGGTTGTCCTCCACCTGAATTATTGGTTATTGTAACCATAATTAATGGAATATTATCAACTCCAACTCTTTTAATAGTTGATTTTAACTTTTCAATATCCAAATTGCCTTTAAATGGGTGGTTCGATTGTGGGTCTAATCCTTCAGGAATAACACAATCTTCTGCAATTGCTCGTTGTACTTCAATATTTGCGCGCGTTGTATCAAAATGCGTATTACTTGGAATCACATTTCCTTCTTTGCACATCACTGAAAAGAGTAGTCTTTCAGCTGCGCGTCCCTGATGAGTTGGAATGACATGTTTGAATCCCATTATCTCTTGAATTGTTTTTTCAAACCGTTGAAAACTAATACTACCCGCATAGGATTCGTCACCTCGCATTATTCCAGCCCATTGCTCACTACTCATAGCGCCTGTACCAGAATCTGTCAATAAATCAACTATAACATCACGAGAATGGACTAAAAATAAATTATAATGAGCAGCTTCTAAAAAAAACTCTCTACTATTTCTAGTGTTCATCCGAATTGGCTCAACCGATTTAATTCTAAACGGTTCAATTATGGTTTTCATGAAATTTCCTTAATAAAAGAAGTAATAATTTACTGAGATAAATTTATGTAGAAAACAGTTATTGACATTGTTTTTGACAGAAAAATGAGATTGGGGTTCAACTAATCTATAATATCGTTATGACCTTGTGGGGCACAACGAAAAGATTCAAGGTTTGATTAGGTGTTTCAAGCAGTAATGTTATTGATAATAAAGATCTAAACTTATTCCATCATTATTTTACTCAAATTCTCAATATTTAACAAGTACTCTATTCTTAGCATTGGTTTGTAATTCTGGAGTTTGTTCTCTGTCTAACATACCTGCGGTTTCTGATACATTTTCTTTAATATAGTTGCCTAATTCTTCAACGGTTAATTTATTGTCTTTATTGGTATCTGCTATTCCTTGCATTCCTTTCATCAAATAATAACTAAACAGTC
>CAYNTS010000011.1:0-44793 GCA_964400495.1 uncultured bacterium
AGAATTGGTTTTAAAGGGGATATTATTGGTGTATATAAATTTAGAACAATGTATCCTTTTTCTGAATATTGTCAGTCATTGATTATAAAAGAGAACAAATTAAATAAAAATGGTAAGATTTTAGATGATTTTAGAGTAACCTATTGGGGAAAAATATTTAGAAAATATTGGATTGATGAACTTCCAATGTTCATTAATTTTTTTAAGGGTGAACTAAATATTATTGGGGTAAGGCCATTGAGTAAAGATTATTTTTCTAGATATCCCAAAGATTTGCAAGAACTTAGGGTTAAGCTAAAGCCAGGATTAATTCCTCCATATTATGTTGATTTACCAACTAGTTTTGATGAAATATTAAATAGTGAAAAAAAATATATCTTTCAAAAAATGCAATCACCATTTATCACTGATATCAAATATTTCTGTAAAGCATTTATAAATATTGTAATTAAAGGTGTCAGAAGTCAATGAAGAATTTTTTGTTGTTCATTTATGTTTCGCTCTTACTTTCATCTTCACCATACGTACCATTAACAAATTCAGATATATATTCAATTGTAGAATATGAAATTTTAATAAGTGATGAAATTGAAATATTTGTTTTAAATCAACCATATTCATTTAATCAAATAGAAAAACTAATTTCTAATCCTATATCAAATCATATTATTAACCACTCTAATTATTGGAAAAATAAAACTGATGAAAAAATAAATATTGGAATAAATCCAAACTTAAACAATTTTCAAAATAAACAATATTTAGGATTAGAACTAAATGGAGTTATTAAAATTAAAGATTTATTTTTTGTGAATGAAATAGACTTAAATGAAAAATATAAATTTGATTCAGAATTTCACGGTGATACGAGTGAGTGGTTAATGGGATATTTTAATAGTTCGTATGCTCAACTCAATAGGAATAATGTAGAAATATTTGCAGGTAGAATATCAAGAAATTTTGGTTCTCTTAATGATTACGGCCTCATACTTTCAAATAACCCTTATGCTTTTGATCATTATGGATTTTCAGTTACTGGGAAAAAGTTAAAATATTCTTTTTACACAACACGTTTAAATGATATGGATGGGATTGACAACCAAGGAATTTTGATTTCAGAAGGAGATATTTTAAATACTCACAGGTTTTGGGCAATTCAACGATTAGATTACAAAAAGAACAATGATTTTCAAATTTCATTTTCTGAGGCAATAGTTTATGGTGGTCCTAACCAGCAGTTTGTTGCATCATATTTAAGTCCAACTCATTTTTATTATTCTGCTCAGAGAAATCAACAGGTTCAGTTAAATTCATTTTGGCAAGTTAATATCTTTTATAAACCACTGAATAGAGTTGGAATTTATCTAGATTTATTTGTTGATGATATAATTGTAAATAATGACCCAAATGAAAATGATAGGGCAAAGTATCCTGATAGGTTAGCTTTTTTAATAAAGGGTAGCTATGCTTTTAATCAAAAAATGTATTCATTGAGATATGTTAAAATTTGGAATGAAACTTATTTATCTCATAGAAATTTTGAAAATTATATATATTTCAATAAAGGAATTGGGTATCCAAAAAACAGTTTTGAAAGTATTAAGTTTATTTATAATAGTTTAAGAAACCTTCCCATGTTTTTTGAGACATCATTGGAACTTTGGAGACATGGGGATAGAAATTTATCTGATACATTTGTTGATGAACTAAATTCATTTCCAGCTGGAATAGTTTCGCAAGGATTTACTGGATCTTTAAAGTTTTCTTACTATTTTTGTTTAAAGAATAAACTGTCAATTGATTATAACGTTACTGAAAAACCTAAAGATTGGAATAATGGTGTTTCTTCCAAGAACGACTATAATTTAATATTAAACTATACTTATTATTTTACAAAGACAATTTGATATTTAAAAGAACATTGGGTAACCGACAATTAATCCAATTCCTATTATATCGGTTGTCCCTTTCCCAATAGATGGCACACCTAATGTCTCTTGAAAATGTAGATTAAAACTAATATTTATTGGATTAACATTAATTGGAAGTTTATACCCAAGATCAACTGTGGAAGTAATTAAAGTTTTATTATTATTATTCATAGAGGTTGAACTTAACCCAAATCCAGCCCGTAAACTAATTCCTTCTATCAAAGTTGATAATGATCCAGTGATATTAGTTAATTTATAGTCTCCAGCAAAAGGGCAATTATCAATATAATAAGGAGCATCTTCATTATCACTTTCATAATCACCACAAGTACTTTTCATGTTTGAAAAATAAATTTCACCACCAATATTTAGTTCAAATGGACCTACAAAAATAAAGTATGGTGTATCAATTCTAATTCCAAAATTAGAACCTGAAGATAGATTACCTTTTAAACTTCGACCAAATGGTATGGTATTCCCCAAAACTCCAGATATAATATATTGATCAGTTAAATTTGATTGCTCTTCATCAACCTCAAATTCTTCTAACAAAGCATCAATATCCTCATCTATCTCGAACAAATCATTATCATCTAATTCTAAATCATCTAACTCGAGTTCATCATCATCTAATTCGAAATCTTCTAACTTAAGTTCTTCATCAAACTCTAATTCTTCAAGTTCATCAACTTCATCTGCAAAGCCAAAACTTGGCAAAAGAATAGCAATGCTAAAGCTTGCTAAAATAGTAACTTTAATAAATATATTAGATTTCATGATTTATCTCCTAATTCTATGCAATTATCCACCCTATCATTTTAAGAATAATTTATACAATAAGCAAATTAATATACAAAAATATTTTGTATATGCTTTCTTGGTTCAACACTGACTTTTACAATAAATTTAACGCTCATTTATAACAATGGAATATAATATTTGAAAGTAACAATTATATTAGGAGGTACATCCTCTGAAAAGGATGTTTCTATTAACACAGGACTATCTGTTGCTGAAGCATTAGGTAATAAATTTAATGTAAATATAATAAATTTAGGTGATGATTTGTCTTCTTTACCTGAAAAATTATTTGATACAGATATTGTGTTTAATGCCTTACATGGAGGAATAGGCGAAAATGGTGTACTCCAATCATTTTTTGATCTTCATAATGTTAAATATACTGGTTCAGGTGCAAAAGCATCTAAACTTGCTATGGATAAGCATCTAACAAAAGTGCTTGCAAAATCAGAAACCATTCCAACACCAAATTGGATATATGTCCGAGGAGATAATGAAAAACTCCATTTATTTAACGATAAATCTCCTAAATTTGATTTACCCTATGTCGTTAAACCATCAGAAGAAGGTTCAACTATGGGGTTATCAATAGTAAAAAACAAAAATGACTTAAGACTAGCAATCCAATTTGCAAGTGAATTTTCAAATAAAATTATGGTTGAAGAATTTATTTCAGGGAGAGAATTAACAGTTGGAATTCTTGGTAATAAACCTTTACCAATTGTTGAAATAATTCCAAAACATGATTTTTATGATTATGAATGTAAATATAGCGAAGGTATGAGCACTTATGTTGTACCAGCTCAACTGCCAAATTCACTTGCACGTAAAATACAAAAAGATGCTCTTAAAATTTATCATGCATTGGATTGCAAAAACTATGCTCGTGTGGATTTTAGATTAAATGAAAACAATGAACATTTCCTCCTTGAAGTAAATACATTACCAGGGTTGACTAGCACAAGTCTATTGCCCAAAGCTGCAAAAGTAGCAGGTCTATCTTTCCCCTCTTTAATTGAAATCATAATAAATTTAGCACTGGCGGATTAAAAATGAAATTTTATAATACCATTTTACGAAAAAGAGTTGATTTTAACCCAATTGAAACTGACAAAGTAGGTCTTTATACGTGCGGTCCAACTGTGTACGATTTTGCTCATATTGGCAATTTTAGAGCATATATTTTTGAAGATTTGCTTAGAAGATTTTTGGAGTTCTCAGGAAATGAAGTATTGCATGTTATGAATATTACAGATATTGATGACAAAACAATTCGGAGGTCAAAAGAGGAGAATTTGTCATTAAAAGAATTTACTGATACCTACACAAACGCATTTTTTGATGATATTGAGAAGTTAAATATAATTCCTGCACATCATTATCCTCGTGCAACAGATTTTATTCAGCAAATGATTGAAATGATACAATCACTCGAAGAAAAAGGATATACGTACACTACTTCAGATGGCTCAGTATTTTTTAAAATTGACGAATATTCTGATTATGGGAAATTAGCAAATCTAGATCCATGTAATTTAATTTCGGGTGAACGTGTTGAAAATGATGAGTATGAAAAAGAAGAATGTAGAGATTTTGCACTTTGGAAAGGACTTAAAGAAGCAGAAGGTGATGTGTATTGGGATTCCCCTTGGGGGAAAGGTCGTCCAGGTTGGCATATAGAGTGTTCTGCGATGAGTGTTCATTTTCTTGGTGACCATTTTGATATTCATTGTGGAGGTGTTGATAATATTTTCCCACATCATGAAAATGAAATTGCTCAGAGTTGTGCATCTACTGGGAGTGAATTTGTAAACTATTGGTTGCACAATGAACATCTTTTAGTTGACAGTAAAAAAATGAGTAAATCTTTAGGCAATTTTTATACCTTAAGAGATTTATTGGACAAGGGGTATTCAACGGCGGCATTGAGATATACTCTACTTACAACGCATTATAGGCAAAAGTTAAACTTTACATTTGAAAAAGTTGAAGCTTCTCAGAAAGCTATCAATAGACTCCGTGAACTAGTTCGAAGATTAGAACTTGTTGATGAATCAAGTATCGAGTGTAGTGAAAATATTTCGAATCAACATATTGAAATTGACTTTGGAAAAACTCTTTCTGATGATTTAAATATTTCTAGAGCACTTGGTGTTTTGTTTACTTGGGTAAACGACCTATTTTCTGCATTAGATAAAAATGAAGTAACAAAAGAATATAGTTTAATTGCGTTGGATTCAATGCAAAAAATTGATGCAATTCTTGGAGTTATTTTTCAAGATAACAATGAAAGTTTATCCGAAGAAATAGAAATATTTATTGCTGATCGAAATAAAGCAAGAAATGATAAAAATTGGGCTTTGGCAGATGAACTTAGAGATAAATTATTAGATATGGGAATTGTTCTTGAAGATACTCCAAAAGGTACTATTTGGAAGAAGAAATAAAAAAATAAAATATTTTAGTTTAACTATTGTTTGTAATTCTACATTCATTATAAATTGCGTGGCTCTACCAAGAGTCATTTTTGGTTATTAGCAGTGATTTTTTATTTAGCCATTGTAGCTCAGTTGGCCAGAGCGGCTGATTTGTAATCAGCGGGTCGGGGGTTCGAATCCCTCCAATGGCTCAATGTTTTTTTATTTTATGGGGGTCGGTGGCCGAGTGGTCAATGGCAGCAGACTGTAAATCTGCCGGCGTAATGCCTACAGTGGTTCAAATCCATTCCGGCCCACACAAAGCGGGAGTAGCTCAGTTGGTAGAGCATCAGCCTTCCAAGCTGAGGGTCGCAGGTTCGAGTCTTGTCTCCCGCTCACCTCTTTGCCTACATAGCTCAGGCGGTAGAGCGTTTCCTTGGTAAGGAAGAGGTCACCAGTTCAAGTCTGGTTGTAGGCTCGGTATGGGTTGGTAATTTGTGATGTTTGTTTAGTTTAGATTGGAGAAAAAGAGATGGCAAAAGAGAAATTTGAGAGAACCAAGCCCCACGTTAATGTGGGAACAATAGGACACGTTGATCATGGAAAGACAACGTTAACAGCAGCAATATCTAAGTGTTTGTCATCTAAAGGATTAGCAGACACTACAGATTTTGATATGATTGATAACGCTCCAGAAGAAAGGGAGCGTGGAATAACAATTAATACAGCTCATATTGAGTATGAAACAGATGCACGTCACTATGCACACGTAGACTGTCCAGGTCACGCGGACTATATTAAAAATATGATTACCGGTGCAGCTCAAATGGATGGAGCTATTTTAGTAGTAGCTGCAACAGATGGTCCGATGCAACAAACACGTGAACACTTACTTTTGGCAAAACAAGTTAATGTACCATCTATCGTAATCTTTATGAATAAATGTGACCAAGTAGATGATGAAGAATTACTTGAGCTTGTTGAAATGGAATTACGAGAACTTCTTGATGAGTATGGGTTTCCTGGTGATGATACTCCAATTATTCAAGGTTCTGCATTGAATGCACTTAACTCAGATGGAACTGGTGATGATGCTAAACCTATTTATGATTTAATGGATTCAGTAGATTCATTTATTCCTACACCAGAGCGTGCAGTAGATAAGCCATTCTTAATGCCAGTTGAAGATATATTTTCAATAACAGGTAGAGGAACAGTAGCTACAGGTCGTATTGAGTCAGGAGTTGTTAAGGTAGGTGAAGAGATTGATGTTGTAGGTATGGGTTCAGATATGAAATCTGTATGTACAGGTGTTGAGATGTTTAGGAAATTGCTTGATCGTGGTGAAGCAGGTGATAATGCTGGATTATTACTTCGAGGTATTGATAAAGATAAGATAACTCGGGGTATGGTATTGGCAAAGCCTGGGTCAATAACACCACATACAAAATTCAAAGCAGAAGTGTATGTATTAAGGAAAGAAGAGGGTGGTCGTCATACTCCATTTTTCAAAGGATATAGACCCCAATTTTATTTTAGAACAACCGATGTTACAGGAAATGTGATATTGCCAGATGGCACAGAGATGGTAATGCCTGGTGATAATGTTACATTGACAATTGAGTTGATTACTCCTATAGCGATGGAGAAAGAGTTACGATTTGCTATTAGAGAAGGTGGTCATACAGTTGGTGCTGGTGTTGTTACAGAAATTATTGAGTAAGGAAGAGGCGAGTGGCTGGTAATAGTAAAAGAAATCATGTGGTACTTGCTTGTGAAGAATGTAAGCGAAGGAATTATACTACTTCCAAAAATAAACGCTTGCATCCAGAACGGGTTGAATTTACGAAATACTGTCGCTGGTGTAAAAAGCACACAGTACACAAAGAAACTAAATAGTTTCTTTGATTGCGTGCTGATAGGTGAGTAGTTCAATTGGTAGAGCATCGGCCTCCAAAGCCGGGAGTTGTGGGTTCGAGTCCTACCTCACCTGCAATCGAATTTAGGAGTGAGAGAATAATATGTTTGCAAAAATAACGGAATATATAAACAGCGTTCAAACTGAATTGAAACGTGTAACGTGGTTGACGAAGAACGAACTGTTTGGGTCAACTATTGTTGTTGGTGTATTTTCAGTTGTGATTGCACTATTTTTGTTCGTTATAGATTTTGGTTTGACCGAAGTCGTATCTCGAGTTCTTGGAGGCAAGTAGTTCCTAAATGGAGTGGTATTCTCTAAGAGTTATTTCCGGTAGGGAAAAAGGAACGGAAGAAAATATTCTTCGTGAAGTTGATGAGGCAGGTTTGTCTGAATTGGTTAGCGAAGTGTTTGTTCCTTATGAAAAAGTTGTTGAAATGCGAAACAACAAAAAAAGAATTCGCGAAAAAATGTTTTTCCCTGGGTATATTCTGATAAATATGGATATGAACAAAGAAACTAAGTATGTTGTTGAAAATACAACTGGGGTTATTAACTTTGTTGGTCCAAAAGGCGGACTGCCTGTTCCTTTACGAGAAGACGAGATTAAAAGAATTTTCGGTGAAGTTGAGCGTAAAGAAGGTCGTGAAGTTCTTGAAACACCGTTTAAGAAGGATGATCCGGTAAAAGTTATTGCTGGTCCGTTTCTTGATTTTACAGGTTTTGTTGATGAGGTAAATGACGATAAGCAAAAAGTGAAAGTGGTTGTTTCTATTTTTGGAAGACCAACACCAGTCGAATTAGATTATTTTCAAGTTGAATTAGAAAAATAGGGTTTTAAAGTAATGGCAAAAAAAGTTGTTGGTTTTATTAAGTTGCAAATTCCTGCTGGTAAAGCAAATCCAGCACCACCAGTTGGTCCCGCTTTAGGTCAGCATGGTGTGAATATTATGGAATTTTGTAAAGCATTTAATGCAAAAACCCAAGAGCAATCTGGTAATATAATACCGGTTGAAATTACTGTTTATGCAGATAGATCATTTACATTTATTACAAAAACTCCACCTGCTGCTGCATTATTGTTAGATGCTGCTGGAGTTAAAAAAGGTTCAGGTGAGCCAAATCGTGAAAAAGTTGGTTCTGTTACAATTGCTCAAGTAAAAGAGATTGCTGAAATTAAAATGCCCGATTTAAATGCTTTTGATGTAGATGCTGCTGTTCAAATGGTAAAAGGTACTGCACGAAGTATGGGAATATTGGTAGAAGGTTAGGTTTAAATGAATAAGAGATATAAAGAAAATTTATCAAAAATTGATCGTCTTCAAGAATATCCCGTTGAAGGTGCGGTTTCTTTGCTAAAAGAAATGAAATTAGCAAATTTTGATGAAACAATAGATTTAGCTGTTAATTTAGGAGTTGATCCGCGACATGCTGATCAAATTGTAAGAGGTACTGTTTCAATGCCTCATGGAACTGGTAAAGATGTTAAAGTTTTAGTGTTTGCTAAAGGCGACAATGTGGCTTTAGCTCAAGATGCTGGAGCAGATTATGTTGGTTCTGATGAGTTTGTTACCAAAATTAAAGATGGTTGGACAGATATTGATGTGATTATCTCAACGCCAGACATGATGGGCGAGGTTGGTAAATTGGGAAGAGTTTTAGGACCTCGAGGTTTGATGCCAAATCCTAAGTCTGGAACTGTTACAAATGATGTTGCTAAAGCTGTGTCGGAAGTAAAAGCTGGTAAGATTGAGTTTCGTGTCGATAAGCATGGTACGATTCATGTTGGCGTTGCCAAATCATCATTTGAAGCTGAAAAGATTGTTGACAATGTCCGTGCGTTCATGGGTGCAATTATGAAAGCAAAGCCGTCAGCAGTAAAGGGGACATATCTTAAAAAGGTTACATTGTCATCAACAATGGGGCCAGGAATAAAGCTCGATAAATCGAGCGTGACTCAGTAAGAGGTATTTATGCCAACACCACAAAAAATTCAAGTAGTTGAGGAAACAACGCAAAGATTCAAAGAATCTCCAGGTATTTATTTTACAAAATATACTGGAATGAATGTAGGACAAGCTACTGATCTACGTAGAAAATTTAATGAAAATTCAATTGATTATGTTGTTACAAAAAACACTCTAACAAAGATTGCCGCAAAAAATGCTGGTCATGCTGAAGGATTGTTTGATGACATATTAGAAGGTCAAATTGGAATTGCTTATTCTAATGATGATCCAACTGCACCTGCTAGAGTTTTGAAAGATTTTATAAAAGTAAATAAGTCTTTTGAAGTAGTTGGTTTATTTTTTGAAGGTAAATTGTTTGACCCTACAAAATACAAAGAATTAGCAAACCTTCCAACAAAGGAAGTTTTGTTAGCACAGTTAGCAAGTACACTAAACCAGCCGATGACAACATTGGCGGGTACATTAAATGGTGCAATGGGTAAACTTGCTGGAACACTAGAAAGTTTAAAGAACACAAAATCCTAATTTAATTCCAGGAGAAAAGATAAGATGGCTGAAGTAAAAAGAGAAGATGTATTAACCTATTTAGAAAACGCAAACATGTTGGAAATATCTGAGTTAATTAAAGATATTGAAGACAAATTTGGTGTAACTGCCGCTGCTCCAGTAGCGATTGCTGGTGGTGCTGCTCCTGCAGCAGGTGGTGATGCAGTAGAAGAGAAAACTGAATTTGATGTTGAATTGACTGGTGTGGGTGATAAAAAAATCAATGTCATTAAAGTAATTAGAGAAATTACTTCGCTTGGTCTAAAAGAAGCTAAAGGTATGGCTGATGGTGCTCCATCTGTTGTAAAAGAAGCAGCATCAAAAGACGAAGCTGAAGAAATTAAGAAGAAGTTAGAAGAAGCTGGCGCAACTGTTACTCTTAAGTAATTGCCTGTCAGTTTATTCTATTCATATTTTACCACATACAACCTGTTTAATAATTTAATAGGAGGTCGCTCGTTTTGGGTGTAACATCCATGTCTTCTATCAATCGAAGTAATTTTTCAAAGATTGATACGGCTTTGTCTATTCCAGATTTGTTGGATATTCAACTCGCATCATTTGAAGAATTTCTACAAGAAGATGTGCTTCCAGAAAAACGTGATAACAAGGGTTTGGAAGCCGTTTTCAGAAATATGTTTCCTGTCGAAGATACGCACAGGAATTACGTTCTAGAATATAAACACTATTTCTTAGGATTGCCTAAGTATACAGTGAAAGAATGTCTAGAACGGAGAATTTCCTATACTTTGCCACTTAAGGTGAAGTTTGTTTTGCATATTACTGATGAAAATGATCGTAGTAAATATGTGCAAAATATTGAACAGGATGTATTCTTTGGTAATATTCCATTTATGACTGAATCTGGTACCTTTATTATTAATGGTGCTGAACGAGTTATTGTGAGTCAACTTCAAAGATCACCGGGTGTGTTTTTTGATCAAAACTTTCATCCAAATGGAACCAAAATCTTCCAAGCAAGAATTATACCTTTTAGAGGATCATGGGTAGATTTCACAACTGATATCTATGATTGTATTTATGCAATTATTGATAGAAGAAGAAAATTCCCTGCAACCCTATTATTGCGAGCGTTAGGGTTCTCAACAAATCAAGATATCTTTGATGCTTTTGGTATGACAAAAACAATCAAAATTTCAAATAAAAAGAAATTGATTGGTAATAAAATACTTAAAGATATTGTTGATAAGAAATCTGGCGAAGTAATTGCTGAGCAAGATGCTGATATTTCAGAAAAATTGTTAGAAAGTTTATCTGAAGTAGGTGTGAAAGAGTTGACTGTGGTTGGTAATCCTGACCAAATGGAAGTAGAAATTCTTTCTAATACAATGACAAAGGATCCAACCAGTAATTCTGAAGAGGCATTACAATTATTGTATCAACATCTAAGAACAGGTGAAGCACCCACGGTTGATATTGCACGCAAATTTGTTGAAAAAATGTTCTTTTCTACTAAAAAGTACGATTTAGGTGCTGTTGGTAGGTATAGAATAAATAAAAAATTCGACATGAAAGCACCGATTGAAGAACCGGTTCTTACTAAAGAAGATTTTATCAATGTGTTTAAATATTTGATAACAATGCGTAAGGGTGAAGTAGGTTCAGATGATATTGATCATTTGGGTAATCGTAGAATTAGAACGGTAGGTGAGCAATTAGCAAACCAATTTAATATTTCTCTAAGCAGAATGCACAGAGTAATTCGTGAACGAATGAATCAAAGAGAAGCTGAGAGTTTGACTCCTCAAGATTTGATTAATTCAAGAATTGTTACAACTGTGTTGGGTTCATTTTTTGGTACAAGTCAGTTATCACAATTTATGGACCAGACAAATCCATTAGCAGAAGTAACGCATAAGCGAAGAATTTCATCACTAGGACCAGGTGGTCTATCTCGTGAAAGAGCTGGGTTTGAAGTGCGTGACGTTCACTATACACACTATGGTCGATTATGTCCAATTGAAACCCCTGAGGGACCAAATATTGGATTAATTAATTCACTTGCAACGTATGGTATTGTTAATAAACTTGGTTTTATTGAAGCTCCATATCGTAAAGTGAAGCATTCAAATGGAAAATACGAAATTACTCAAAAAGTTGAGTATTTGTCTCCAGATGAAGAAGATAGGTCTTATATAGCACAAGCTTCTGAAGAAGTTGACGAAAATGGTAAGTTTATCCATGAGCATGTTAGAACACGTCACGGTGTTGATTTTCCATTAGTAACTCCTGATCATGTTGATTACATGGATGTGTCGCCTCTACAGATTGTAAGTGTGTCTGCTGCATTGATTCCATTTTTAGAAAATGATGATGCTAACCGTGCACTAATGGGGTCGAATATGATGCGTCAATCAGTACCATTGTTACGTCCGGAGCAACCTATTGTTGGTACTGGATTAGAAGGTGCTGTAGCTAGGGATTCTAGGTCGGTTATAGTTTCAAAGCATAATGGTGTTATTGAGTCTGTTGATTCAGATGAAATTGTAATTAGAACCGATGGTCAGCCTGAAGAACTTGAATTAGTACCAGATGAAAATCTAAAAGTAATCAAGCTTAAAAAGTTTTTACGTACAAACCAAAATACATGTATTACTCAAAAACCATTTGTGCTACCCGGCCATAAAGTTAAAAAAGGTGATGTGCTTGCTGATGGTCACTCAACAAGTGGTGGCGAGTTGGCTTTAGGTAGAAATCTTACAGTAGCATTTATGCCATGGCGTGGGTATAATTTTGAGGACGCAATTATCATCAATGAAAGATTGATGAAAGAAGATGTTCTCACTTCGATTCACATGAAAGAATTTGAAGTTGAAATTAGAGATACAAAGCGTGGAGAAGAAGAATTAACGAATGAAATTCCAAATGTGAGTGAAGAGGCAACACGTAATCTTGACCCACGGGGAATTGTTCGGGTTGGTGCTGAAGTGCATCCTGGTGATATTTTAGTTGGTAAAGTAACACCAAAAGGTGAGACAGATCCAACTCCAGAAGAAAAATTACTTCGTGCAATTTTTGGTGAGAAGGCAGGTGATGTAAAGGACGCATCAAAAAGATGTCCGTCTGGTGTGAGTGGTACTGTTGTTGAAACTCAATTGTTTGAACGTAAAAGTATGGCTATCCGTGCTGATGAGAAAAAACATATCAGAGATTTGCAAAAACAAGCACGAAAAGATCGTGTATCTCTTATGCAAAAACGGGATGATTTGTTAGATATTCAATTGGTTGATCAAACATCTGGTGGTATACGAGATGCTAATTCTGGACGAACACTTATAAAAGCAAAAACTCTTTTAACAACGCAACGAGTTAAAGATTTAGACTATGAAAGTGTTTCGTTGAAATCACCATGGGTTGAAAATCCAATGATTTGGATGAATATACTTAAAATTTGGCAAAATTATCGACGAAACTTGCGTCAACTTGAAGATAGATTAGAAAAAGATGTATTTAAAATCCGTGTTGGTGATGAACTGCAACAAGGTGTAATGAAATTGGCTAAAGTGTATATTGCTCAGAAACGTAAAATTTCCGTGGGTGATAAAATGGCTGGACGTCACGGTAATAAAGGTATTGTTTCAATTATTGTGCCTGAAGAAGATATGCCATATATGAAAGATGGAAAAACAGTTGATATTATTCTTAATCCGCTGGGTGTTCCATCTCGAATGAACTTAGGTCAATTGTATGAAACTATGTTAGGTTGGGCTGGCGAAAAGCTTGGAAAGCATTATGCTACTCCAGTTTTTGACGGAGCAACAACAACTGATGTTATAGATGAGTTGAAAAAAGCTGGTTTACCAGAGTCTGGAAAAGTTGAATTGTGGGATGGAAGAACGGGTGAAAAAATAAAATCAGAAGTTGCAGCTGGTGTTATTTATATGTTGAAACTATCTCATTTGATTGAAGATAAAATGCATGCTCGTTCAACTGGACCATATTCATTAATTACACAGCAACCACTGGGTGGTAAAGCACAATCGGGTGGTCAAAGATTTGGTGAAATGGAAGTGTGGGCGTTAGAAGCATATGGCGCAGCCTATACTTTACAAGAAGTTTTAACAACCAAATCAGATGATGTTGATGGTAGAACCAAACTATACAATGCGTTAGTTCGTGGTAAAAACGCACCTGAATCTAATATTCCTGAATCTTTTAATGTTCTTGTGAAAGAATTAGAAGGTTTAGGACTCAATGTAGTACTCGATTAATTAACTGGGAGACGGTAAGTGTTTAACTTTAGTGTAAGTAAAAATCGTAAATCAAATTCCTTTTCTTCTATTACTTTAGGATTATTATCTCCTGAACAAATATTAGAAAGATCTTTTGGCGAAACCTTAAAGCCTGAAACCATTAATTATAGATCATATAAACCGGAAAAAGATGGTTTGTTTTGTGAAAAAATATTTGGACCAGTTAAAGATTGGGAATGTCATTGCGGGAAATACAAACGAATCAGATATCGAGGAATTGTTTGTGATAGATGCGGAGTTGAAGTTACTCGAAAAACAGTTCGTCGTGAGCGGATTGGACATATAGCATTAGCGGTACCAGTGGTTCATATTTGGTACTTACGTTCTATCCCGAGTAAGATTAGCTATCTTCTTGGTTATACAACAAAACAGCTAGAGCAAGTTGTATATTTTGAAAAATTTGTTATTACAAATCCCGGCGCTTCAGGACGTGAGTATGGAGAGCTAATTGATGAAGATGATTATTTAAATTTAGAATATGAATTCGGTCTTGATGCAGTCTCTGAAGAGGATCGGGATGAAGATAATTATTTTGAAGCGTACATGGGTGGTGAAGCTGTAAGTCGTCTTTTAGAAAACTTAGATATTGTTTCAACTATCACGGAGTTAATGACACTTGTTAAAAACAAGAAAACTTCAATTCAAAAAAGAGAAGAAGCGCTTAAACGACTACGTGTATTAAAGAAATTTGACCCAAGAATTGAAAAGAAAGTTACTAATAAACCTCAGTGGATGATTTTAAGTATCCTCCCTGTAATACCGCCTGAGTTAAGACCATTAGTTCCGTTAGATGGTGGTCGATTTGCTGCTTCTGATTTAAATGATTTATACCGAAGAGTAATTATTAGAAATAATCGTTTGAAGCAATTAATGGAAATTAAAGCACCCGATGTTATTTTAAGAAATGAAAAAAGAATGTTGCAAGAAGCGGTGGATGCATTACTTGACAACAGCCGATTACAATCTGCAGTACGAAGTGGAACGAGAAGACCTTTAAAATCATTAAGTGATTCTTTAAAAGGGAAATCGGGTCGTTTTAGACAAAATTTGTTAGGAAAACGTGTTGATTATTCAGGTCGTTCAGTGATTGTTGTTGGACCTGAGTTAAAGCTACATGAATGCGGTTTGCCAAAAAATATGGCAATGGAATTGTTCAAACCTCAAATTATTAATGAATTGATAAAACGTGGATACACTCGCACGCCAAGAAGTGCAAAAATGATGGTTGAAAGTAAGGCAGAAGAAGTTTACAAAGTACTCGAGTATGTTGTTAGCGGGCACCCAGTCTTGTTAAATCGTGCTCCAACTCTCCACAGACTAGGTATCCAAGCATTCCAACCAGTATTAGTTGACGGAAAAGCAATAAGATTACATCCACTTGTATGTTCAGCATTTAATGCTGACTTTGATGGTGACCAAATGGCAGTACACGTGCCTTTATCAGCAGAAGCTCAAACAGAGGCATGGCTGTTGATGTTGTCTAGTCACAATATTTTGCATCCTGCTCATGGAAAACCAATTGCAATTCCTTCTCAAGATATGATTTTAGGAAGTTATTATTTAACTAGAGCTCGTGATGGAGAGGTGGGCGAAGGTGTAAATTTCGTATCTTTTGAAGAAGTTAGATTAGCATATATGAATAATGAAGTTTCTTTGCATGCTAAAGTTAGCTTTAGAAAAAATGGTGAGTGGATAAAAGATACTACTGTTGGAAGAATTATTTTCAATAGTGTTGTGCCGGAAGGAATGCCATATTACAATGAGATAATTGGTAAAAAGCAGTTAACTGACATTGTTAGTAATAGTTATAAAACCTGCGGAAATTTTCATACAGTAGAATTTTTAGACAAACTTAAAGATTTAGGATTCGAATTTGCTTATAAAAGTGGAATTTCAATTGCAATTGACGATATCCATATACCAGATAAAAAAGATGATATTATCTCTAAAGCTGAAGAAGCTGTAGAAATAATTCAAACTAAATTTGATCATCAGATATTAACCGAAGGTGAAAGATACAATAAAGTTATTGATATCTGGACGCATGCAACTAGTGATGTTGCAAACGCAATGTTTGCCGAACTTGAGGCAGATAACCAAGGATTTAATCCTTTGTTTATGATGGCAGATTCAGGTGCTAGAGGAAGTCAAGACCAAATTAAACAGTTAGCTGGTATGCGTGGGTTGATGGCTAAACCTAAGAAAAGTATGACGGGTTCGGCGGGTGAAATTATTGAAAATCCAATTAAATCAAATTTCAAAGAAGGTTTGTCTGTATTTGAGTATTTTATTTCAACTCACGGTGCACGTAAAGGTCTTGCAGATACTGCTCTTAAGACTGCTGATGCTGGTTATTTAACAAGGCGGTTAGTTGATGTTGCTCAAGATGTTACAATCGCCATGGATAATTGTGGTACAATCCAAGGGCAAGTTCTTGAAGATTTAAAAGAGGGTGAAGAGGTTATTGAAAAACTAGATGAAAGAATTCTAGGTAGGTATATCCTTGATGATGTTGTTGACCCTATTGATGGAACTGTTTTTGCAAAATTTACAAAAAAAGGAACATTGCTTGATAGTGATGTTGTAGATAAAATTGCAAATAGTAATGTATATCAAGTAAAAGTACGGTCAGTTCTTACATGTGAATCTCCTCAAGGTGTTTGTGCTAAATGTTATGGTGTCAACTTATCAAATAATCGTGAATCCAAAATTGGTGACTCAATTGGTATTGTTGCTGCTCAATCTATTGGTGAGCCAGGAACACAGCTAACGTTGAGAACTTTCCATATTGGGGGTACAGCATCTCGTATTGTTGAAAAATCACAAATTATTTCAAAGCGTGATGGTATTGTAAAATATTCAGAAAATTTAAATTTAATTGAAACAACCAATGATAATGGTGAAAAAATTAAAGTTGCACCAGTGAGAAATGGTAAAATTGAATTGGTTGATGATTCTGGACAAGCTATTACACATTGGTCAGTGCCTTATGGTTCTCAAATATTTATAAAAAATGGTGAGAAGGTTGAAGCTGGGCAAAGATTGCTAGTGTGGGACCCATATACGGATGTTATTCTTGCAAGAATAACAGGGAAAGTTATCTTTAAAGATATGATTGAAGGTGAGACCTATGTTGAAGAAGCTGTGCAAGATGGTAAAAAAATGTTTGTTATCACTGAATCTAAAAATAGAAACTTGAGCCCACATATTGAAATTGAAAGCACTGAGGGTGATACTATTGGTGGTGCAAGTATATTGCCATTAAAAGCTACCGTAATTGTTCGTGATAATGAAAAAGTAAAAGCTGGCCAAATTCTGGTTAAGATTCCGAGAGATTCAGGAAAAACTCGAGATATCACAGGTGGTCTACCAAGGATTGCTGAATTATTTGAAGCAAGGAACCCATCTAACCCAGCAGTAGTTACTGAAATTGATGGAATTGTAGAATACGGTAAAGTAAAGAGAGGTGTTAGAGAAATTTATATTATTGGTAAAGAAGGTAAAAAAACATATAAAATTCCTTATGGTAAGCATATTTTAGTCCATGAAGGAGATTGTATTTTTGCTGGTGACCGATTATGTGAAGGTGCTGTTTCACCAAAAGATATTTTAAAAATTCGTGGTGCTTCTAGAGTGCAAGAATATTTGGTTAATGCAATTCAAGAAGTTTACAGGCTTCAAGGTGTTGCAATAAATGATAAGCATATTGAAGTAATTGTAAGACAGATGATGCAAAAAGTAACCATCGAAGATTCAGGTGATACACAGTTTTTAGCAGGTGATAGAATCAATAGATTTGTTTTCCAAAAAGAAAATAAAGAGATTTTGAAAAGGGTTGTAATTACTGATTCTGGTGATTCTGATTATGAAGATGGAGATATAGTTTTAGCACCTAATGTTAAAGATTTCAATAAAGAACTAAAAGAGGCAGGTAAAAAGCTAATTAAATCAGTTAAAGCTAAACCTGCAACATCGAGCCCATTGTTGCTTGGGATAACCCGAGCATCACTAAATACTGAGAGCTTTATTTCAGCAGCATCTTTCCAAGAAACCACTAGGGTTCTAACAGATGCAGCCGTCGAAGGTAAGACGGACTATCTGAGAGGATTAAAAGAAAATGTTATTATTGGTCGATTAATCCCTGCAGGAACTGGTGCGTATAAAAACAGAGGATTGCTAGTCAGCAATCCGACTGATATCGCAAACAAAGCTGCTGAAGAAGAGGCCTCTGCGCTAGCAGAAGCAGTAATAGAAGAAGCCGAATAACGGCATAATAAAAATATGTAAAAGATTGACACAATTATCTTGTGTTCAATAAGTTAAACTTTGTAATTTATTTGGCTATGACGGAGTTGAAATGCCAACAATAAATCAATTAGTTAGAAAAGGTAGAAAGAAGCAGACTAAGAAAAACAAGGTGCCTGCACTTAAAGCCTGTCCGCAAAAACGAGGAGTTTGTACGCGTGTTTACACAACAACACCAAAAAAACCAAACTCAGCTTTGCGTAAGGTTGCACGTGTTAGGTTGTCTAATAATTTTGAAGTAAATGCTTATATACCAGGTGAAGGTCATAATCTACAAGAGCACTCAATTGTGCTTATTGAAGGTGGTAGGGTAAAGGATCTTCCTGGTGTACGATATCATGTAATTCGTGGTGTATTGGATCCTGCTGGAGTTGAAGGCAGGAGGACAAGTAGATCACGATATGGTGCTAAAAAACCAAAAGAATAATTTGAGATGAGAAGAAGAAGACCAGAAAGAAGAGAAATTCTTCCGGATCCATTGTATAATGATTTAGTTGCTGCTAAGTTTATTAATAATTTAATGGAGCGTGGAAAGAAAAGTGTTGCTGAAAAGATTTTTTACAACAGTATTGAGATTATAAAATCCTCTATGAGAGTTAAGGATGGTCTTGAAGTGTTTAAAAAAGCTTTAGATAATGTTGCTCCAGTTCTTGAAGTTAAATCGAAAAGAATTGGTGGTGCTACATATCAAGTTCCAATTGAAATTTCTGAACGTAGAAGAATGGCTTTGGCTATGCGTTGGGTTATTGGATTTGCCAAATCGCGCAAAGGGAAAACAATGGCTGATAGATTGGCCGCTGAGTTGATGGCTGCATCTAACAATGATGGTCAGTCGATTAAGAAGAAGGATGACACACATAGAATGGCAGAAGCAAATAAAGCTTTTGCACATTTTAGATAAATTTTAATATGCAAAACATACCTTTAAAACATGTAAGAAATATTGGGATTATGGCCCATATTGACGCAGGTAAAACAACAACTACTGAGCGGATTTTGTATTATACTGGACGTACTCATCGTTTAGGTGAAGTTCATGATGGTGCAGCAACAATGGACTGGATGGATCAGGAAAAGGAACGCGGAATAACAATTACTTCTGCCGCAACAACTTGTTTCTGGGGCGGAAATAGAATTAACATTATTGATACTCCTGGTCACGTTGATTTTACAATTGAAGTTGAGCGGGCATTGCGTGTTTTAGATGGTGCAATTGCCTTGTTCTGTGCTGTTGGAGGTGTTGAGCCTCAATCTGAAACTGTATGGCGTCAAGCTGATCGCTATGGTGTGCCACGAATTGCTTTTGTTAATAAAATGGACAGAACAGGTGCTGATTTTTACAATGTTTTAGGCATGATAAAAGACCGACTCGGTGCAAACACTGTTCCAATTGTTCTTCCTATCGGTGCTGGTGATATGTTTACAGGTTTGATTGATTTAATCAAAATGGAAGCAATTTTATATACTGCTGATGACGGTTCAAGTTTTGAGTTTAGTGAGATTCCTGCTGACATGAAAGAAGACGCAGAAAAATGGCGTTTGCATTTATTGGAAGAAGTTGCTTCGTACGATGACCATTTGATGGAAAAATATTTAGAAGGTGAAGAGATTCTACCTGATGAAATTAAGTCGGCTATTAGGAAAGCAACTATTGACGGTTCTATGATTCCTACAGTTTGTGGTTCTGCTTTTAAAAATAAAGGTGTTCAGCGAACATTGGATTCTGTTGTTGATTTTCTCCCTTCACCGCTTGATGTGGATTCGATTAAGGGTACTGAAATTGATGATTTTTCAAAAGAACTGACTAGAAATCCTAATGATGACGATCCATTTTCTGCATTAGCTTTTAAAATTATGACCGACCCATATGTTGGAAGATTGACATTTTTTAGAGTGTATTCTGGTAAAGTATCAACTGGTGATTTTATTTATAATCCAAATAAAGGTAAGAAAGAACGTGTTGGTAGGTTGATGTTGATGCATTCGAATAAGCGTGAAGAACGTAAGACTGTAACAACTGGTGAAATTGCAGCAATGGTTGGGTTGAAAAATACACAAACTGGACACACGTTATGTTCAGAAGATGACCCGATTTTGCTTGAATCAATGGATTTTCCAGATCCAGTTATTTCAATTGCAGTTGAACCTGCAACAAAATCTGATCAAGAAAATTTAACAAATGGCTTGGTAAAACTTGCAGAAGAAGATCCGACATTCCAAGTTATGACTGATCATGATACAGGTCAGACTATTATTTCAGGAATGGGTGAGTTACATCTTGAGATTATTGTTGATAGATTAAAACGTGAATTTAATGTAAATGTGCATGTTGGTGCTCCGCAGGTTGCCTATAAAGAAAGTATTCGAAATACGGTTGAGCAAGATACAAAATTTGCTCGTCAATCTGGTGGTCGTGGACAATATGGTCATGTGGTTATAACAGTAGAGCCAAATGAGGCAGGTAAAGGTTTTGAGTTTGTAAATAAAATTGTAGGTGGTGTTATTCCAAAGGAATACATTCCCGCAGTTCAAAAGGGTATCGAGGGGGCAATGGACAATGGTGTGCTTGCTGGGTATCCAATTGAAGATGTAAAAGTTACTCTAATTTTTGGTTCATATCATGATGTTGATTCAAGTGAAATTGCATTTAAAATTGCGGGTTCAATGGCATTTAAGGAAGCTGCTAAAAAAGCAAATCCTGTTTTGCTTGAGCCAACAATGTCGCTTGAAGTTGTAATGCCCGAAGATTATTTGGGTTCAGTAATGGGTGATATTACTTCGCGTAGAGGTAATGTAAAAGGTATGGGGCCGAGAAATGGAGTTCAGGTCTTGAACGCTGAAGTACCATTGTCAGAAATGTTTGGTTATGCAACTGAATTAAGGTCAATGACGCAAGGGCGTGCTGTATTTACAATGCAGTTTTCGCATTATACACCTGCACCTAAGTTTATTCAAGAACAAATTGTTGAAAAATATACCGGTAAAATTTCCGCAGAATAGTTAAGGAGAAAAAGAGATGGCAAAAGAGAAATTTGAGAGAACCAAGCCCCACGTTAATGTGGGAACAATAGGACACGTTGATCATGGAAAGACAACGTTAACAGCAGCAATATCTAAGTGTTTGTCATCTAAAGGATTAGCAGACACTACAGATTTTGATATGATTGATAACGCTCCAGAAGAAAGGGAGCGTGGAATAACAATTAATACAGCTCATATTGAGTATGAAACAGATGCACGTCACTATGCACACGTAGACTGTCCAGGTCACGCGGACTATATTAAAAATATGATTACCGGTGCAGCTCAAATGGATGGAGCTATTTTAGTAGTAGCTGCAACAGATGGTCCGATGCAACAAACACGTGAACACTTACTTTTGGCAAAACAAGTTAATGTACCATCTATCGTAATCTTTATGAATAAATGTGACCAAGTAGATGATGAAGAATTACTTGAGCTTGTTGAAATGGAATTACGAGAACTTCTTGATGAGTATGGGTTTCCTGGTGATGATACTCCAATTATTCAAGGTTCTGCATTGAATGCACTTAACTCAGATGGAACTGGTGATGATGCTAAACCTATTTATGATTTAATGGATTCAGTAGATTCATTTATTCCTACACCAGAGCGTGCAGTAGATAAGCCATTCTTAATGCCAGTTGAAGATATATTTTCAATAACAGGTAGAGGAACAGTAGCTACAGGTCGTATTGAGTCAGGAGTTGTTAAGGTAGGTGAAGAGATTGATGTTGTAGGTATGGGTTCAGATATGAAATCTGTATGTACAGGTGTTGAGATGTTTAGGAAATTGCTTGATCGTGGTGAAGCAGGTGATAATGCTGGATTATTACTTCGAGGTATTGATAAAGATAAGATAACTCGGGGTATGGTATTGGCAAAGCCTGGGTCAATAACACCACATACAAAATTCAAAGCAGAAGTGTATGTATTAAGGAAAGAAGAGGGTGGTCGTCATACTCCATTTTTCAAAGGATATAGACCCCAATTTTATTTTAGAACAACCGATGTTACAGGAAATGTGATATTGCCAGATGGCACAGAGATGGTAATGCCTGGTGATAATGTTACATTGACAATTGAGTTGATTACTCCTATAGCGATGGAGAAAGAGTTACGATTTGCTATTAGAGAAGGTGGTCATACAGTTGGTGCTGGTGTTGTTACAGAAATTATTGAGTAAGGAATTTTAGTTTAACATGAATAAGATTCGAATTAGATTAAAAGCGTATGATCATGTGTTGTTAGATAAATCAACACAAAAGATTGTTAATACAGCTAAGAATACTGGGGCTTTGGTATTAGGACCAATTCCATTACCGACAAAGCGAAGTGTATTTACAGTGAATAGATCTGTTCATGTTGATAAAAAATCTAGAGAACAGTTTCAGTTGAAAGTTCATAAAAGAATTGTTGATTTAATGAATTCAACTTCTAAAACTGTTGATGCTCTTATGAAACTAGATATGCCTGCTGGCGTAGATATTGAAATTAAAACATGATTACTAACGAAGATAAAAAACAAGAAGTAGATGAGCAACAGAAATCTGCAGTTGAATCAACAGAAGAAGTTGTAAAAACTGTTGGGACATCAGGAACTGATGTAGAATCACCAGAAGAATCTACTACTGAGGCACCAGAGTCAACAAAAGATGCTGTAAAAGTTGAATCAAAGGAAGAAGTTGAGAAGAAACCAGAGCAATCTTCCGTTGATATTCCATTTATTATTGGTAAAAAAATTGGAATGACTCGTATTTTTGATGATTCAGGCGTAGACTATCCAGTAACTATGGTAGAAGCTGGTCCTTGTGTAGTAACTCAAGTTAAAACAGTTGCAAATGATGGATATGCATCTGTTCAGCTTGGTTTTGATAATTTAAAAGGTTCAAAATCAACAAAGGCGTTGCAAGGTCATTTTAAAAAATCTAATTTAAGTGTAAAACGGCATTTGAAAGAATGTGGTTTTGATTCAGATGTAGATTTTAATCCTGGAGATTTTGTTGATGTCGCTAATTTTACTGTTGGTGAATTAGTTGCTGTGACCGGTGTTTCTAAAGGGCGTGGTTTTGCTGGTCATATGAAAAGACATGGTTTTGGTGGTGGTCGTCGCTCGCATGGTAAAAACAGTGTTATGCGTAAAGCTGGTTCTATTGGTGCAGGTTCTGACCCATCAAAGGTATGGTTAGGTACCCGAATGGCAGGGCGAATGGGTAATGATAAAGTTACCGTAAAAAATTTGCAAGTAGTTCGAGTCGATTTAGAAAATAACTTATTATTTGTATCTGGTGCAATACCCGGTGCTAATAATGAAATTGTATATATAACGAAATAATATGAAAACAGATATTTTATCAAAAAGTGGTGAGAAAACAGGTAAGAAAGTTGATCTTAGTAAAGATGTATTTGGTATTGAGCCAAATGAGCATTGTATTTATCTTGCTGTAAAATCAGAGATGGCTTCTTTACATCAGGGAACTCACTCATCCAAAACGCGAGGTGAAGTTCGAGGTGGTGGTGCAAAACCTTGGAAACAAAAAGGTACAGGTCGTGCAAGAGTTGGGTCGTCAAGAAATCCATCACGAGTGCATGGTGGTTCTGCTTTTGGTCCAAAGCCTCATTCTTATACAAGTAAAATTAATAAGAAAGTAAAAACCCTAGCTCGAAAAAGTGCTTTGTCGAAGAAATTTGCTGAAAAGAATTTGTTAGTTATTGATGATGTTTCATTTGAAACACCAAAGACAAAAGAATTTATTTCAATGTTAAATGATTTGAAAATATCAGGTTCAAAAGTTACAATATTGACGGATGAGATTGGCGAAAATTTATGGTTAAGCTCTCGCAATGCTAAATATATTACTGTTATTCCAGCAAGCAAGGCATCTACGTATGATATAATGGATTGCCAAACTTTATTGTTAGACAAAGCTGGGGTTGCAACACTAAACACACAATTGGCTGGATAGGTTATGAATTCTGTAATAATTAGACCAATTTTAAGTGAAAAAAGCTCAATGCTTGGGGCTACATTGAAAAAATATGTATTTCAAGTAACTACTAGCGCTAACAAATTGGAAATCAAAAAAGCGGTTGAAAAACGATTTAATGTTAAAATAAAAAAAGTAGCTACTTTAAACGTAAATGGTAAGCAAAAAAATACTACAATTCGTAGTGGCGGTCGTGTATTGCGAACTGCAGGGTATCGTTCAAGTTGGAAAAAAGCGATAGTTACTTTACATGAAGGTCACTCTATAGATTTTGTTGATGGAGAGGTGTAAGTAGGATATGCCGGTAAGAAAATTAAAACCAGATACGCCCAGTAGGCGTTATATGTCGGTTTCGACTTTTGAAGAAATTACAAAGTCAAAGCCAGAACGAAAATTAACACGAGCATTACGAAAAACTGGTGGTAGAAATAACCAGGGTAAAATTACATCACGCAGAAGAGGTGGTGGACACAAGCGTAGATATCGTTTGATTGATTTTAAACGAAATAAATTCGATATGAATGCTACTGTTGAAGCAATTGAGTATGATCCAAATAGATCTCCAAGAATTGCTTTGCTTAAATATGAAGATGGTGAAAAAAAATATATAATTGCACCAGATGGATTAAAAGTTGGTGATGTTATTCTTTCTTCCAAAGAAAATGCAATACCTTTTAAAACTGGGAATACAATGCCAATGCACATGATTCCAGAAGGTTTATTGATTCATAATATTGAACTTAAACCTGGTAAGGGTGCACAAATGGCTCGTAGTGCTGGTGCGTATGCACGGATTATGGCAAAAGAAAATAAAATGGTAACTCTTAAATTGCCTTCAGGTGAAATGAGAATGGTTCGTGAAGAGTGTTTTGCAACTATTGGAGTTGTTGGTAATAAGAGTCATGAAAATATTAAAATTGGTAAAGCTGGTCGTTCGCGGTGGCTAGGAAGGCGCCCTAGTGTTAGAGGTGTAGCTATGAACCCTGTTGATCACCCACATGGTGGTGGTGAAGGAAGAACTTCTGGTGGTCGTCATCCTGTTTCTCCTTGGGGTACTCCTGCTAAAGGGTATAAAACACGGAAGAAAAATAAGCAATCTAATAAGTATATTGTAAAGCGTAGGAAGTAATATATGCCAAGATCATTAAAAAAAGGACCTTTTGTTGATTCAAAGCTCGAGAAAAAAGTTCGAGAAATGAGCAAGACCAAGAAAAAAACTGCAATTAAAACATGGGCAAGAAGATCTACAATTTCACCTTTGTTTGTAGGGTATACTTTTGCAGTACATAATGGAAATAAATTTATTCCAGTTTATGTTTCTGAAAATATGGTAGGGCATAAGCTAGGGGAATTTGCTAAGACTAGATTATTCAGAGGACACTCTGGGGATAGAAAGAGATAAGCATGGAAGCTGTAGCTAGAGCAAGACATCTAAGACAATCACCTAAAAAAATGCGTTTTGTACTAGATTTAGTAAGAGGAATGAATGTTGATTCAGCACTTTCTAAATTGCAATTTTCAAACAAAAAAGCATCTCGATACATTATTAAAACATTAAAGTCTGCTGTTGCAAATTTGGCAGAAAAAGAATCAACATTCGATTCAGATGCACTTTTTATTAAAACTGCTTATGTAGATGAAGGTCCTGTGATGAAACGATTTCGACCTGCTGCAATGGGACGTGCTGTTCCTATTATGAAGAGAAGCAGTCATTTGACTATAATTATTTCAGATCAAAAGAACTAAGGGGTAGAATTGGGACAAAAAATACATCCAATAGGTTTACGTTTAGGTGTCAATAGAACATGGGATTCAATCTGGTTTGATGAAAAAAGTTTTGCAGATAAATTGCATGAAGATATTATTATTCGTAATTATTTAAAAAGCAGATTACAAACTGCAAGTGTATCAAAGGTAGAAATTTCTAGAACACCAAGAAAAGTTGTTATTACTGTCCATACAGCGCGACCTGGGATTGTTATTGGGCGAGGTGGTTCAGAAGTTGATAAGCTAAAAAAAGATTTGAGAAAATTAATTGGCTATGAAGTTCAAGTAAATGTGAGTGAAGTGAAAAGACCCGCATTAAGTGCAGAACTTGTTGGTCAAAATGTTACTCAACAGCTTGAGAAAAAAGTTAATTATCGGCGAGCTGTTAAAAAAGCAATTCAATCAACCATGAGTATGGGTGCTGAAGGAATTAGAGTATGTGTTTCTGGTCGTTTAAATGGAGCAGAGATTGCAAGAAGTGAAACTTTCCGTGAAGGTAGAGTTCCATTACATACTTTAAGAGCAAACATAGACTATGCTTTAGTAGAAGCAAATACAACGTATGGTTTGATTGGGGTGAAGGTTTGGGTCTATAATGGTGAAATTAGAAAAAGACAAGGTTAATTTAGTTCAATGTTAGCACCAAGAAAAATTAAATATCGTAAACCTCAAAAGGGTAAAATGAGAGGTATGTCAAATACCGGTGATTATGTATCCTTTGGTACTTATGGTTTAAAAGCAATGGAATGTGGTTGGATTACAAGTCGACAAATTGAAGCGGCTCGTGTTACAATTTCTCGAAAAGTTAGAAAAGTTGGTAGAATGTGGATACGAATATTTCCACATAAAGCAATTACAATTAAACCAGCTGAAACTAGAATGGGAAAAGGTAAAGGTTCACCTGAGTATTGGGTAGCTGTGATTAAACCTGGACGTATTTTGTTTGAATTAGATGGTTTAAGCGAAGAAGAAGCTCAAGAAGCATTTCGGTTGTGTTCTCATAAATTACCACTTAAGACTAAAATGGTACCAAGAAGAGAGTTGGGAGCATAAATGATTAGTAAAGAATTAAATAAGCTATCTGTTGCTGAACTAGAAGTTAAACTTAAAGATAGTCAAGAGGCATTGTTGAATTTAAGATTTCAAAAAGCACTTCAACAATTAGATCATCCACAGATGATTAAACATACAAAGAAAGAAATTGCTCAAATTAAAACTGTATTAAGAGAATTTGAATTAGAAATTAGAGGGAAGGAAGCTTCGTAATGAGTGAAACAAGAACACGAAGAAATTTAGTTGGTGTTGTTTGTTCAACTAAAATGGAAAAAACTGTTGTGGTGCGCGTTTCAAGACGATTTCCTCATCCTGTGTATAAAAAACAAGTAACGCAGTCAAAAAAATACTATGCTCATGATCCACAAAATAAATGTAACGATGGAGATATCGTACGAATTCGTGAATCAAGACCATTAAGTAAATTAAAAAGATGGACTGTTGAAGCTATTGAAAAGAAAGCTGTTGAGGTTTAAGGGTTAAATAATGATCCAACAAGAATCAAGATTAAATGTAGCGGATAACACCGGAGCTAAAGAAGTTCTGTGTATTCGTGTTTTGGGTGGCACAAAACGAAGATATGCTAGAGTAGGAGATACAATTGTTGTATCTGTTAAAAAAGCAATACCTGGTGGAGTGGTAAAAAAAGGTGAGCTATCTGACGCTGTTATTGTAAGAACTAAAAAAGAAATTCGTCGAAAAGATGGTTCATATATTCGATTTGATGAAAATGCTGCTGTTCTTATAAATAAACAAATGGAACCAAAAGGTACTCGGGTTTTTGGGCCAGTTGCAAGAGAATTGCGTGAAAAGAAATTTATGAAAATTTTATCATTAGCACCTGAGGTAATATAATGAAAATTAAAAAAGGTGATACAGTTCAAGTCATTTCTGGAGCAGATAAAGGTAAGACTGGACGCGTTATCAAAGTATTTATTCCAACAGAACGTATTATTGTTGAAGGTGTAAATCAAGTAAAGCGTCATATGAGACCAACTCAAGATAATCCTCAAGGTGGGATTGTTGAAAAAGAAGCGTCTATCCATGTTTCAAACGTTATGTTAATGGTGGGTGGAAGTGCAACTAAAGTTGGGTATAAAATTCTTGACGATGGAAAGAAAACACGATATTCTAAAAAAACAGGCGATATAATAGATTAAAATCATGGCTGAAGAAAAATATATACCTAGATTACTCAAACAATTTAAAGAATCAACGCAAACTGAAGTTGGTAAAAAATTGGGTATCAAAAATGTAATGCGTATTCCAAAATTAGAAAAAATTGTTCTAAATATGGGAATTGGTGATGCAAAAGATAATAAGAATCATATTTTACAAGCAGTAGAAGAATTAACTACAATTTCTGGACAACAAGCTGTAAAAACATTTGCAAAAAAAGCGATTTCAAATTTTAAAATTAGAGAAATGGATCCGTTGGGTGTTCGTGTAACTTTGCGAAACGAACGGATGTATGAATTTTTAGATCGTTTTATTTCAGTTGCTTCTCCACGTATTAGAGACTTTCAAGGATTTCCATCAAAAGGGTTCGATGGAAATGGAAATTATAATTTTGGCTTAACAGAACAAATTGTATTTCCTGAAATAAACTATGATAAAGTAAATAAAATTAGGGGCATGAATATTACTATTGTAACGTCTGCTCAAACTGATGAGGAAGCGTACGAGTTATTACTTGCTCTTGGTTTCCCAATTCGTCAGAAAAAAAACAAACAAGTTGAACAAGAGGTTGCAGCTTAATGGCAAGAAAAGCACTAGTTGTAAAGGCACAGAGAAAGCCAAAATTTTCTACAAGAAAATATACTCGATGTAATAATTGTGGTAGGCCTCATGCTGTGTATAGAAAATTTGGATTATGCAGGATCTGTTTTAGAGAAATGGCTCATAAGGGTCAGATTCCTGGTGTAACGAAAGCAAGTTGGTAAAGGATGTTTGATTTATGTCAATGAGTGATCCAGTAGCAGATTATTTAACTAGAATTAGAAACGCACAAGCTGCGTTAAAAAAATGGGTTGATATTCCTGCTTCAAATTTAAAGATCAGAGTTTCTTATGTACTTAAAGAAGAACATTTTATTCGTGATTTTATTTTAATAAAAGATGATAAACAAAATGTTTTGAGAGTATTCTTGAATTATGACTTTGATAACAAGCCAGTTATTCACGGTTTGAAAAGAATTAGTAAACCAGGTTGTAGAAATTATGTACCTGCAAACAAGCTACCTAGAGTTTTAAACGGAATGGGTATTGCTGTTCTAACAACATCAAAAGGTGTTGTTTCTAGCAAAAAAGCCAAGATGTTAAATGTAGGTGGTGAAGTTTTGTGTCATATTTGGTAAGGAAGAGAAGAGTCTATTAATGTCACATATAGGTAAAAAACCAATTGATATACCTGAGGGTGTTCAAGTTGAAATAAAAGGTGGTTGCTTAATTAATATTAAGGGAAAACTCGGAGAATTATCTCAATCTTTCAGCTCTGAAATTAAAGTGTCTGTTGAAGATAAACTTGTTAATGTAACTCGACCAACTGATGGGAAAACCCATCGTGAGTTACATGGTTTAACACGCGCATTGATTTCTAATATGGTATCGGGTGTTACAGAAGGATTTAAAAAGGAATTAACTTTAGTTGGCGTAGGTTTTACAGCATCGAGTAAGGGTAGTATGCTACTTATAAATGCTGGTTACTCACATCCAATTTATTTTCAAAAACCTGAAGGAATTGAATTTGAAACTCCAAATGCAACAACAATTGTTGTAAAAGGAATTGACAAACAATCTGTTGGACAGGTAGCTGCAAAAATTAGATCTATTAGAAAACCAGAGCCATATAAAGGTAAAGGTATAAAATATACCGACGAACACATTAGAAGAAAAGCTGGTAAGACAGTTGGAGTAGGATAAAATGGCTGATAAAAACAAAAGTAAAAGAAATAGTTGGCTTAAAAAAAGAAGCCGGGTTAAATATAAACTAGGTGTTGTAGGTAAGTATCCTCGGTTAGTTGTTTTTAGATCAAATGTTCATATTTATGCACAACTTATTGATGATAATGAAGGTAAAATTATAGCATCAGCTTCAACAAATGATAAAGAATTATCTAAAACAATTTCTAGTATTGAAGGTAAAATTAAGAAAAGTACTGAAGTTGGCAAAACAATAGGTACTAAGATAAAAAGTCAAAAAATCGAAAAGATTGTTTTTGATAGAAATGGCTATAAATATCATGGAAGAGTAAAAGCATTAGCTGAAGCTGTCCGTGAATCTGGAATCCAATTTTAAACGGAGAATAATTTGAATTTTATAGTAAATCCAACAGAACTTGAATTAAATGAAGAAACGGTTGTCGCAATTAACCGAGTTTCTAAAGCTACTACTGGTGGACGAAGAATGCGTTTTAACTGTGTAGTTGTTGTAGGTGATGGTAAGGGACATGTAGGTATTGGATTGGGAAAAGCAAATGAAGTTGCTTCTGCTGTGAATAAAGCAAAAGATGTTGCTAAAAAGAATATTTTTAAAGCTCCACTTATTAATGGAACAATCCCTCATAAAATTGACATCAAATTTGGCTCTGTTAAATTAATGTTAAAACCTGCTGCTCCTGGTACAGGTATCATTGCAGGTGGTCCAGTTAGAGCGGTATTAGAGCAATTAGGTATTGCAAACATTCTAACCAAAAATACTGGTTCAACTAATGCAATTAACGTTGTAAAAGCTGTTGAGTATGGATTAAAACAATTACGAGATCCATTGACTGTTTCTCGTCAACGTGGTATTTCAATGAAAGAACTTTTTTCTTAGAGAATATTTATGGCAAATAAATTAAAAATTACACAAATTAAAAGTGCGATTGGATATCGCAAAAGAGCTAAAGATACATTGATAGCGCTTGGTATCAAAAAAATGAATTCATCTGTTATTCAAAATGAGACACCCGCTATTAAGGGAATGGTAAATTCAATTTCTCATTTATTGAAAGTCGAGGAAGTATAGTATGGGCTTAGATAATTTAAAGCCTGCAAAAGGTTCTGTTAGAAACAGAAAAAGAATTGGTCGTGGTAATGCTACTGGTCAAGGAAGAACTGCTGGTAAAGGACACAAAGGTTATCATTCTCGATCTGGTACAAAAGCTAAATTTCACTTTGAAGGTGGACAAACACCTATGATGAGAAGACTCCCTAAGCGAGGATTTTCAAACTATCATTTCAGAAAAGAAATTCAAATTGTTAACTTAAATAGAATCCAGAATTTAGGTTTAGATAAAGTAGATGTGAATACATTGATTGAAAATGGAATTGTAAAAAAAGCACATTTACCTGTTAAAATTCTAGGGAATGGTGAAATTACTTCAGCTGTAGAAGTATCAGCAGATTTTTTTAGTCAGTCTGCAATTGAGCAAATTGAAAAAGCTGGTGGTAAGGTTATTTACTTATGATAGAAAAGTTTCTAAATGTTTTTAAAATTCCAGATTTGCGTAAAAAATTATTTTTTACGCTTATGCTTCTTGTTATATATAGATTAGGTGGTTTAGTACCAGTACCAGGAATTGATAGAGTAGCTCTTGCTGCAGTAATGCAAAATTTCAACAATTCTCTACTCGGTTTATATGATATGTTTGTTGGTGGTTTCTTTTCACAAGCATCTATATTTGCACTAGGTATTATGCCTTATATTTCATCTTCAATTATTATTCAATTGTTGGGTGCAGTAATTCCGTATTTTCAACGGTTGCAAAAAGAAGGTGAAGAAGGAAGAAAGAAAATTATCCAAATCACACGATATGGAACCGTGCTTATTGCAAGTTTACAAGCAATTGGTGTATCAGTTTTCCTTGCGAGTTATCCTGTAACTCAATCTGGACCTGTTGTTCCAAACCCAGACTTTTTCTTTTACTTTGTAACAATAGTTACATTAGTAACAGGAACAGTTTTTGTGATGTGGTTGGGTGAACAAATATCTGATCATGGAATTGGTAATGGTATCTCATTAATTATCATGGTTGGTATTTTAGCTAGAGCACCACACGTATTCAATCAACAAGTTGCTTTAATGCGTGATGGATTAGCAAATCCATTTGAGAGTTTATTCTTACTTGTTCTTATGTTTGGTATAACTTACTTTGTTGTTGCAATCCAAACAGGTGTCAGAAAAATTCCTGTTCAATATGCAAAACGAGTTGTAGGAAGAAAAGTATATGGAGGACAATCTACACATATTCCATTGAAAATATTAACAGCTGGAGTGATGCCTATTATTTTTGCACAAGCATTGATGTTTATTCCTAATACAGTTGCATCATTTTTCTCAGAAAATGCATTTGGAGAGTGGTTGACACGAGTTTTTGCTCCAACACATTTTGTGTATTCACTATTCTTTGCATTTTTAATAATTATATTTACTTATTTTTACACTGCAATTGCTTTTAATCCAGTAGATGTTGCTGATAATATGAAAAAGCAAGGTGGATTTATTCCAGGGGTTAGGCCTGGTAAGGCAACAGCAGATTTTATTGATAGAATTTTAACAAGAGTAACATTACCTGCATCAATATTTTTGGCATTTATTGCAATATTCCCATCTATATTGACAAATTTATTCAATGTTGATTTTTCACTTGCAAGTTTTTATGGTGGTACAAGTTTGTTGATTATCGTAGGTGTAGCTTTGGATACACTCCAACAGATTGAGTCGCATTTAATTATGCGTCATTACGATGGCTTTTTGAAATCCGGTAAGATTAAGGGTAGAAACCGTAAATAACTATTTTTTGCTTTACTAGTGATACATCTAAAAAGTAATGAAGAAATAGAAAAGGTTTACCGAGCAGGTCAAATCGTTAAGGATACTTTATGTATGCTTGAAGAATATGTTGTTCCAGGTGTTAAAACATTGGAACTTGACAGGCGAGCTGAAGAATTTATTAAATCACGTGGTGCATTGCCAGGGTTTAAAGGATTATATGGTTTTCCTGCGACTTTGTGTATTTCTATTGAAGATGAGGTTGTGCATGGTATTCCAAACAATCGAAAACTAAAAGAAGGTGAAATTGTTAGTGTCGATTGTGGTTCTTATATTGATGATTTCTACGGAGATCATGCTAGAACATTTCCAGTTGGTAAAATTAACAATGAGAAGAGAAAACTTCTCAATGAAACTGAGATATGCTTGACAAAAGGCATTGAACAGGTTGTTGTAAATAACACCGTTGGTGATATTGGAAGTGTGGTTCAAACTCATGCTGAATCTCTAGGATATGGAGTTGTTAAGGAGTTGGTTGGACATGGAATTGGAAAAAAATTACATGAAGAACCTCAAATTCCAAATTATGGAAAGTCAGGAAGAGGACCTAAAATTCAGGTTGGAATGTGTTTAGCAATTGAGCCTATGATTAACATGGGAACACCGGATATTTACACTGGAAAAGATGAGTGGACTGTATATACAGCTGATGGAAAACCCTCAGCGCATTTTGAGCATACAGTTGCTTTAACAGAAAAAGGAGTGAGGATACTCACCAAATAATGGCAAAAGAAGCTGCAATAGAAGTTGATGGTTTGATTGTTGAAACTTTACCTAATGCAATGTTTAGAGTAAAGTTAGAAAATGAACATGAAGTGTTAGCACACGTATCAGGTAAAATGCGTATGCATTATATTAAAATACTTCCTGGTGATAAAGTTAAATTAGAATTATCACCGTATGATTTGAGTCGTGGAAGAATAACTTATAGGTATAAATAAGAGGCGTATATGAAAGTTCGTGCTTCAGTAAAGAAAATTTGTGATAAATGTCAGATAATTAGAAGACATGGTGTCGTTCGAGTTATTTGCGAAAATCCTAAACATAAACAAAGACAAGGTTAGGAGTATATCTTGGCACGTATAGCTGGTGTAGATTTACCAAGAAACAAAAAAATAGAATTTGCCTTACCATACATTTATGGTATTGGTGTAAGTAGTTCAAAGAAAATTCTTGATAATGCTGGAGTTGATCCAAATATCAGAGTTAATGAACTAAATGAAGAACAGTTGTTATCAATTAGAAATGCAATTGCCGATAATTTTACTGTAGAAGGTGAGATGCGAGGAATAGTTTCTCGTAATATCAAGCGATTAATGGATATTGGTAATTATAGAGGATTAAGACATAGGTCAGGTTTGCCTGTTCGAGGTCAAAATACAAAAAATAATTCTAGAACTCGTAAAGGTAAAAAGAAAACTGTTGCGGGTAAGAAAAGTGCAATTTAACACAGGAGTAGAATCAATTGGCTAGACCAGTAAAGAAAAAAAAGAAGGTAAAAGTAGATCCTGAGGGGATAGCTTTTGTTAAGGCAACGTTTAACAATACTATTATTTCTCTTACTGATAAATTTGGAAATGCAATAGCTTGGTCAAGTGCAGGTATGCTTGGATTTAAGGGATCACGTAAAAGTACTCCATTTGCTGCTACACAAGCAGCAGAAAAAGTAGCAAAAGAGGCAATGGCTATGGGACTTACAACTGTTGAAGTTAGATTAAAAGGACCTGGCGGTGGTAGAGAAGCTGCTGTGCGTGGTTTGCGTGCAACAGGTCTAAATGTTTCATTAATTATGGATGTGACACCTATTCCTCATAATGGTTGCCGTCCACCTAAGAAAAGAAGAGTTTAATTAAGGGTTATTTGAATGGCAAAGTATAATGGACCAAGAGCAAGAGTGTGTAGAAGATTGGAATTTCCAGTTTTTGAATCTCCTAAATTTACTTCAATAAGAAAAAATTATATTCCAGGACAACATGGTCAATCTAGAAGATCAAAATTATCAAATTATGGTATTCAATTACGTGAAAAACAACGTATTAAATATTTGTATGGTGTTCTAGAAAAACAATTTAGAACATATTTTAAAAAGGCACAAAATAAAATGGGTCCTACTGGACACAATTTATTAATCATGCTTGAATCACGTTTGGATAATACTGTTTATAGATTAGGTCTTGCACCAACTCGAAGAAGTGCTCGGCAATTAGTTTCTCATAAACATTTTTTAGTTAATAATCGAGCAACTAATATTCCATCATTTCAATTAAAATCTGGTGATGTTATTCAAGTGCGTAACAAAAGCAAAAAATTAGAACTATTTCAAGAGTCAATGAGACGTGTTCAAGGTGATAATCCAGCACCATGGTTAACGTTAGACAAAGCAAAATTAAAAGGTAGTTTTGATACATTGCCCGAACGAGATGAAATACCAGAACCAGTTAATGAACAATTGGTTGTTGAACTTTACTCTAAATAATATACTTTAAAATAGGAATAACTAGATGTCAAAAAATAAATATTTTCCTGATATTAATATAAATGTTGAGAACGAAACTGATACTTTCGCTAAAATAACAGCTGAACCTTTTGAAAGGGGATATGCAGTTACCGTTGGTAATAGTTTACGAAGAGTGCTTTTAACTGCGCTTCCTGGTGCTGCAGTAACATCAGTGAAAATTGATGGAGTATCACATGAATACTCAACTTTAAAAGGTATGTTAGAAAATGTAACTGATGTCGTTCTGAATTTAAAAGAAATTCGTTTCAATATAATTAACGAAGGAACAGAACTCATTAATGTAAATATTCAAGGACCTGGTAAATTCACTGGTGCTGATATTGCAAAAGTAACATCTGATTTTGAAGTGTTAAATCCAGAAATTCATATTGCAACAATTACTGAAGAAAAAGAAGTGAATTTTGAAATTAGAATTTCTAGAGGCAAAGGTTATTCTAATGCTGAAAGAAATAAACGAAAAGATGATACATTAGGTACTATTAATATTGATGCAATATTTAATCCTGTAACAAATGTAGCGTGGGATGTGCAACCTATTCCGGCTTCAACTGATGGTCATGAAAGATTGTTTATTGATGTTACTACAGATGGTTCAACAACTCCAAAGGATGCTGTTAATCATGCTGCGAGTATTGTTCGTAGACAAATGGCATATTTCCTCTTCAATGATTCTAGTATTATCAGTGCTGTAAATGAAGAAGAAATAAATGAGGCATTAGAAATTAAAACAATTCTAGGTAAAAGTATTGATGAAATGGAACTTTCTGTTAGAAGTCATAATTGTTTGCAAGCTGCTGGAATCAAATTCATTTCGCAATTAGTTGACAAAGAAGAAAGTGAAATGCTTAAGTTCAAAAATTTTGGTAGAAAATCATTAACAGAATTAGTTGAAAAACTTGGAAATTTAGATTTGCATTTTGGAATGGATATTTCTCAATATATGGACAAAGATTAAGGATTAGTTGTGAGACATCAAAAAAAAGGAAGAAAATTAAATAGAACTGCAAGTCACAGAAAAGCGTTGATGAGCAATCTTGCTGCTTCACTTGTATTGCATAAACAGATTCGAACTACAGATGCAAAAGCAAAAGAGTTACGAGGATTTATTGAACGGTTGGTGACGTATGCAAAAAAAGATGATGTGCATGGAAGACGTTTAATTATGAAAAAAATACATGGGAAATTAAGCAAACAAATTGCAAATGTACTAATTCATGATATTGCACCTTCTTATACAGATAGAAATGGTGGTTATACTCGTATCATTAAAATCAAGAATCGTAAAAATGATAATGCACCGGTTTCTATGATTGAGTTTGTTGATTTCACGAAAACTCAAACTGAGGAAGTAGAAGTGGAAGAAACTAAAGATTCAAAAGAAGCTACTAAATCGGAGTAACACATTAATCTGTGAGAATTAATATTCGATTATTTTCGAAACATATACTAAACAGGGCATTGATATTCATTGCCCTGTTTGTTTTTTTTAGTGAATTATCTAACGCACAATTAGTGGATTTAGAAACACGGTGTCTTTGGATTATTCGTGAAACACTAATTGAACCCACCACAATTGATACTGCGTTTTATTACGCGTATGAAAATGGGTATGATTGCGTATTTGTTCAAGTTAGGGGTAGAGGTGATGCCTTCTATCAATCTGAGAATGTTCCAATGCATCCTGACATTGCAATCGATTTTGACCCTCTAGATTATGCCCTTCGTTTAGGTCATGGACTTGGACTTGAGGTTCATGCATGGGTGAATTCCTACATACTTTGGTCAAGTGATTTTAAACCAGATAGTAGTAATCATATTTATCACACTAAAACTGAATGGACTGAGGCAAACATCCATGGGAAAATGGACTGGAGAATTGATTTATCTCAACCACAGTCACCCCAATGGGAAGGAATATATTTATCTCCAACTCACCCCGAAGTAAATCCTTATCTAAGAACGGTGTTTAATGAAATTATTGATAATTATGCTGTAGATGGACTTCATCTAGATTACATTCGATTTCAAGATGATTTTTATGGATATAATCCCAAAGGTAGAGAAGTATTCAACGAAAAATACAATATTGACCCTCAAGATATAGCTCGTGGAATTATTTCACCCAGATTTGGATGGGAGCAAACATTTGTTGATTCAATGGATTTTGCTTGGGACCAATTCCGTAGAGATGCAGTAACTCAATTGGTCAAAATGCTTCGAGAGGATATTGAAAATAAAGGGTATGATGTTGAACTAAGTGCAGCAGTAAAACCCAATATAAATGTAGCCAAAACGCGTTGGTTTCAAGATTGGGAGCTTTGGCTAGAAACTGGATTAATTGATTTTGCAGTTCCTATGAACTATTTTAAGGATATCAACTATTTTAATACTTGTATTGATTTAATGAAAAACAATCTATCACTTGAAGATAAAGATAAAATTATTATGGGAATTGCTACATACAACCAAGATGCTCAATCGTCTGCAGATAAAGTGCTTCTAACTCGCCTAAATGGGTTTAGAGGTGTGAGTATTTTCTCTTACGATTCTCATAAATATAACCTAGATTGGTTTCAACCTGTGAATGATGCACTTGGTTATCCTTTCGAATATTAATATAGTCCTAAAAGTCAGAATACGTGTAAATTAACACCAATAATTTTTAATTCCATTTATATTTATTGAGGAAATAATATGGCGAATTCACGAACTGTGAAAGCTCCAACAGGAAGCACATTACATTGCAAAGGTTGGCATCAAGAAGCTGCCTATCGAATGATTCAAAACAACCTTGATCCAGATGTTGCAGAAAATCCAAATGAGCTTATTGTGTACGGAGGGTTAGGCAAGGCAGCTCGCAACTGGGAATGTTTTGATGCAATTTTGGAATCTCTACAAAAATTAGAAAATGATGAAACACTTCTTATTCAATCTGGGAAACCAGTTGCTGTCTTTAAAACCCATTCTCACTCACCCCGTGTGTTAATTTCAAACTCTATGCTAGTACCAAATTGGGCAAATTGGAACCATTTTCGTGAACTCGATAAAAAGGGGCTCATGATGTATGGTCAAATGACTGCTGGGTCTTGGATTTACATTGGTACACAGGGAATTTTACAAGGTACGTATGAAACACTAGCAGAAGTTGCTAATCAAAATTTTAATGGCTCGTTAAAAGGCACACTGACTTTAACAGGTGGCTTAGGTGGAATGGGAGGTGCTCAACCCCTCGCTGTTACAATGAACGAAGGTGTAAATATAACTGTTGAAATTGACCCGCATAGTATTAAACGTCGCTTGGAAACACGGTATTTAGATACATCTACAGATGATATTGATGAAGCAATCAAACTAGCGTTTGATGCAAAAGAAAAAGGTGAAGCACTTTCTATAGGCTTGCTAGGGAATACAGCTGATGTTCTCCCAGAATTCGTAAAACGCGGAATTATTCCTGATATTGTTACTGATCAAACTTCAGCTCATGATGAATTGGTGGGATATGTTCCTCATGGAATTTCTTTTGAAGAAGCAACTGAATTACGAAAATCTAATCCTGAAAAATATATTGAAATGTCGTATAAATCCATGGCTGTTCACTGTCAAGCAATGTTGGATTTACAAAAAATGGGTTCAATTGTGTTTGATTATGGCAATAATTTACGTGGTCAAGCCAAAGAGAATGGAGGAGTTGAAAATGCATTTGATTTCCCTGGATTTGTTCCTGCTTATATTCGCCCCCTATTTTGCGATGGTAAAGGTCCATTTAGGTGGGTTGCATTATCAGGGGATCCTGAAGATATTTACAAAACGGATGCGAAGGTTTTAGAATTGTTCCCAGAAGACAAAGCCCTTCATAGATGGATTAGGATGGCACAGGAAAAAGTACAGTTTCAGGGTTTACCTTCACGTATTTGTTGGCTGGGATATCGTGAGAGAAATTTATTTGGGGAAGCAATTAATGATATGGTGGCTTCTGGTGAATTGAAAGCACCAATCGTAATTGGTAGAGATCATTTAGATGCAGGATCAGTAGCATCTCCAAATCGTGAAACAGAAGCAATGAAAGATGGGTCAGATGCCGTTGCTGATTGGCCAATATTAAATGCACTTTTGAGCACAACTGGAGGAACCAGTTGGACATCGCTTCACCATGGAGGTGGAGTTGGGATGGGGTTAGCAATTCATTCAGGTGTGGTGATTGTAGCTGATGGAACCCCAGAAATAAAAGAACGATTAAACAGAGTATTAACAAATGACCCAGGGATGGGTGTTGCTCGTCATGCAGATGCGGGATATGAGCGTGCAAAAGAAGTTGCCAAAGATAGAATTCTAAACATACCTATGTTAAAATGAAAACCAAAATTACCAATATTGGCTCCATTGTATCCTACTCCACCCAAAAAGGGGAGGTGCAATCATTGTCGAATCATGAAATATTGATTGATGATGAGCAAATTATTGAAATTGCACCAACAGTTGGAGAAGCAGAAATTGAAATTAATGCTGATGGAGCATTATTAACTCCTGGATTTGTAGATTCTCACACCCACCCAGTTTTCTTTTGTAATCGTGCCAATGAGTTTGGAATGCGAGTAGCAGGTAAATCGTATGAAGAGATTGCAAAATCAGGTGGGGGAATAATATCGTCAATAAATGCAGTTAGAGGTGCTTCGGAAGACCAGCTGTTTGATGAATGTATTGAACGTGTAAATTTCTTTTTGGGACATGGAACGACAACCATTGAAGCAAAATCTGGATATGGACTAACTGTAGAAGATGAATTAAAATCACTCAGGGTGATTAGGCGAATGAACGAAGCATCACAATTGGACGTTCTACCAACGTTGTTGGGTGCACATGATTTTCCACCAGAATTTAAAAATAAAAGAGATGGTTATGTGGATGTTATTTGCAATGAAATGATACCACAGGTAGCTGAAGAAAAATTAGCTGTATTTTGCGATGTATTCTGTGAAATAGGGTATTTTACAGTTGAGCAATCTAGACGAATTTTAGAAACAGCCAAAGAAAATGGATTAATTCCTCGACTTCATGCAGATGAATTTGTGGACTCAGGTGCAGCATATCTAGCTTCGGAAGTTGGAGCCATTTCTGCTGATCATTTAATGGCAGTGAGTGATGATGGAATCAATGCCCTTAGTCAAAAAGGGGTGATTGCAACCCTCTTACCGGGTACAACTTTCTTTCTAGGTAAAAACACGTATGCACAAGGTCGTAAAATGGTTGATGCTGGTTGCGATATAGCTTTAGCAACGGACTTTAATCCCGGGTCTTGTACATTACAGTCAATGCCAATGGTTATGTTTTTGGCTACGCAATTTTGCGGACTATCAGTAAAAGAAGCATTTACTGCAACTACCTTCAATTCTGCAAAATCATTACAATTAGAAACAAAAATTGGAGCTATTGAAATAGGATTTCAAGCAGATGTGTTATTTTGGGAAATCAATTCTATTGATGAGATACCTTATTGGCTTCACTCAACCCGCATTTTAAATGTTATGAAAAAGGGTGAATTATTGGGAGATTAGTTGGGAGAGCGACGGCAGGAGAAACCGTATGCCTTAGCAAGATGTTTCTCTCTTGTTTTCCAATCATTTGATTTTATTACTGCATTAAGAAAAGCTTTTGTTCCTTCCTCTTTTTAGCTCCTGAATTTTTTATTTAACTTGTGTATAAACTCAATAGCGTATATATTTTACGTATCATATTTTAATTTGTCATAATTAGTAAATGCTAAATAATAGACTTCCTTCATACCAAAAATTACATATAAAGGTGTTATTTTTAAAAAGAAGTTCTGAATTTACTATTTTATTCGTGTATTCATATTTGGGTAATTATAAGGGGATGTTAATTTTCTAATATAATACCAACCAATGCAATTACATCAATTACATTGATATTACCATCATTATTTACATCACTACAATCACATTCTAATGGATTTTCAGGAAATGAAAGAATACAATTATTTACAATAGTAATAACATCAACAACATTTAATAAATTATCATTATTGCAGTCACCAATTGCAAAATATCCTTGAGGGAAGTGTAGTGCACCAATATCTATGCGAGTTTCATCTTCATCTATTTCGGTAGGGTCGCCTGCATCAATGCAAGGTGAAGTTGATAAATAATTATAATTTGAATAGTGTTCGTTTACAAATCGGGGGTCTTCAAAAATAAGACCATCACCGGGTAGGGGCTCCAACGGAGTCCAAATGCTTCCTCAGCCAGGGCAGTTTTCCATATAGTCTGCCTCGCCATTATCCCATGCATTGCAATATGTTATTTCAGCTGTGGGAATTTCACTGTAAATTCCTAATCCATACGTTGTATTGGAAATTAAATTACAGTTTTTAATAACCACATGAGTGGAATCGAACAATTTTATTCCAAAGTCATTATTTATGAGATTACAATTAATAATTGAACCGGTAGAAGTGCCTGCAAAACTGATTCCAAAGTACTCACTGTTTTGCACAGAACATTCTTGAATATCAACATGGCATGGATATGCTTCTTCACCATATACCCAAATACCACCACCCAATTGTAAATCAATAACTGCACCATTGCCATCAATTTTAACGCTTCCTTCAAATAGACCTAATCCACCGGTATATATAGTATTAGCATCTAAGGAAACAAATTTATCGTAACCGTCAGCTGGTTCAGCAGAATTGAATGCATCTTGTAAGGATATGCCAAAGACACATGCTATACTTAGTATAAATCCGATTGGTTTGAACATATCTAAAGTTCGGAATAATTCAGCAAATTACCAAATCGAATTGCGTAACAGTATGTAAAAATAAAATGTGCGAATCATCAGTTATTTCACATCTGTAAAACGTACTAAATTTACAGTTAATATTTGTAAAAAATCATGATACATATAGAATCAATATCGAAAGAATATCCTGATAAAATACTCTTTAGTAATGTTTCATTCAAATTAACAGATGGAATGAGAGTAGGAGTGGTGGGACCAAATGGTGCAGGCAAAACCACACTGTTAAAAATCATTCTCGGCTATGAAGATGTGGACTCCGGAGTAGTGCATGTTGGGAAATCTGTTTCTATTGGATACCTTCAACAAGAAATTGTAGTTGGTACAGAACAGAGTATTTTGGAAGAAGTACTTTCTGCATTCCCAGAAGTTTCAGAATTAGAAAAACAAATTCATGATGTATCACTAGCATTAACTGAAAAACCATCTGACTCATTATTGTTAAAAAAAATAAGCATATTACAAGATGAATTTGAGCGGTTAGATGGCTGGGAAATAGAAGATAGAGCCAAAAAAATATTGGGAGGTTTAGGATTTTCAGAAACTCAACATTTTAAACCATTTGATTCGTTTAGTGGTGGTTGGAGAATGCGAGTACAATTGGCTGGAATTTTGCTAAAAAATCCCAATTACCTATTTTTAGATGAACCGACTAACCACCTAGATTTAGAAGCAACTATTTGGCTGGAGAAATTTCTATCCAAATGGAAAGGTGGACTTGTGATGATAAGTCACGATAGGCAGTTTTTGGATGAATCAGTTAACAATATTTTAGAATTAGAAAATGGATCTGGAAAGTTATATAGAGGAAATTATCAAAAATATGTAGATACTAAACAGGAACAATTGATATTGCAAGAAGCAATGGCGAAAAATCAACAGAAAAAAATAGCCCAAACTGAAGCATTTATTGAACGATTTAGATATAAAAGTTCTAAAGCAAAGCAGGTGCAAAGTCGTGTAAAACAATTGGATAAATTAGATATTGTGAAGTCTCCTAATCATAAAATTGTGAGCATGTCTTTACAAATTCCACAACCCGAACGAGGTCCATTAAAAGTTGTTAATTTGAATAAAGTGGCCAAACAATTTGGGGATAATATTGTATTTAACAATGTTGATTTGACAATTGAACGTGGGGATAAAATAGGTTTAGTTGGGGTAAATGGGGCAGGCAAAACCACACTCTTAAAGATGCTTGCGGATGTTGAGAATACCTCAGGTGGTGAATTGAACTATGGACCAAATATATCTGTTCATTATTTTGCCCAACATCAACTAGAAATTTTAGATCCCAATAGCACAGTGTATGATATTATTGCATCTAATTCTGGAGGGTGGACAGAAACACAGATTCGTAGTTATCTTGGTAGCTTTCTTTTTAGTAGTAATTCAATCACAAAGCTGGTAAAAGTATTATCTGGTGGAGAAAAGTCTATATTAGCAATGGCACGATTATTAGTTACCCCTGCTCATTTATTATTGTTGGATGAACCTACGAACCATTTAGACATGCAATCTCGAGATATTATTGAAAATGCACTTAAAGATTACTCAGGTACCTTAGTGTGTATTTCCCACGATAGACATTTTATGAATGTAGTAACAAATAAAACCATTGAAGTAAAGAGTGGGGGAATAAAATCGTTTTTAGGAAATTATGATTATTATTGTTGGAAAACTGAAAATAATGAAGTAAAAAATACTTTGAACCTCAAAGGAAAATCACCTAAAAAAAGTAAAAATATTGACTACAAAAAGAAGAAGAAATTAATAAATAGACAATCGAAAATTAAACAACGATTATCAGAAATTGAATCTGAATTAGAAAAAAATCAAAAGCAAAAAAATGATTCTTCAAACGCATCTGATTTTGAATTGCTACAAGAAATTAATGAGGTTGAGTCCCAACTTGAAACCGAGTATTTTTCTTTACTTGAAGAACACGAAGAAAATAGTAAAATCCTTCAATAAAAGATAAATAGGTAAATTAACATTGTTTTGTATCAAAATGTAATTTTAAATTAGATACTATGAATTAGGAGTCGTAATTCATAAAAGGAAAATATGAAATTATCTAAAACAAGTGAATATGCAATACGATTAGTATTTTATCTAATTGATAAACCTTCAGAATATGTACGAATTAAAGAAGTATCAAAAGAATTAAATATTAAATATTTTCAATTAGCAAAAGTTGCAAATATGCTTATTCATAAAAAAATATTAACTGCTTTAACAGGTAAAAATGGTGGGGTAAAGTTATCAAAATCGCCTAATGAAATGTATTTAATCGATATAATAATTCCAATTGAAGGTGACGATTATTTTTCTCGATGTTTGCTTGGACTTGGAATATGTGGTGAACATAATCCCTGTCCTGTACATAACGAATGGAAGAAAGCAAAAGGTTATGTAATGCACCTATTTGAAAATAAAACATTAGACCAAATAAGCGATTTAAGTTTAATCACAAAAACTATATTTGATAAATAATCTGTAACCATTTTATGATATTTGAATCATAAATAAAGTAATTAGTAGTAATTAACAAAAAAAAAGGAAATAAAAATGTTATCAAAATCACAAGCACGATTGTTTTTTATCGGTGGCACATTATTGTTTTCTGTATTATTCTTATTTTTAACAGTT